>CALXFD010000010.1 GCA_944387495.1 uncultured Clostridia bacterium
ATTTTTTACTCTCAATTTGCGTTTTGGATGCTAGCATTTTTTCATTATGACCATGCGCTAGCATTTAGTACTATTGTTATTACAAGTGCTAATAATGTTATTCCTGTTTCTCTTCTTAGATATTTTCTCACTTTCATTCCCTCTTTCATTATTTTTTATTTTAATCCCAATTTTTTTGTTTATTTTTATTCAAACATTTAGAAGCTATGTTTCTGTGCATCTATTTTTTACTCCTATTGGAAAATTTCTATTCTAAAAACTTAACTTTTTGAAATATCTTCGTTCTCTTTTTAAAAAAATAATGCACTTTCCTACAAGGCAAAAAAATAACAAAACCAGACCTGTTATTTTTATTAAACAAGTCTAATTTTGCTATTTTTTACTTTATATTTATTTAAAAAATTAAAATCTTTTTTACTTATTCTTGTAAAGTGTAGCTCTCTCTCTCTCTCTCTCTCTCTCTTACAGTATCAAGGCTTTCACGTTTTGTTTTTATCTTTTGCATTTTTTTCTCCTTTTTATTGATTTTTTCATTTAATTCCCATAAAGCTGTTTTATTACTATCATATTTTAGTTTTTTTAATGCTTCCTCATATTCTACCCATTTATATTCTTTATGCTCATTTGAAAGTTGGATATTACCATCCTCATCTTTTATTTCTATTGCGAATGAATATTCTGGCACAACATATACATTTTTTCCCCAAGTATATTCTCCTGTTATATTGAGTACTGGAATAGTAGTTTTCGAATCTAATTGTTCTATTTTTTCTTTTTCAACACTCAATGATGTTTCCTCTTCTATTTCCCTAATTACTGTTTCAAGAGGATTCTCATTATTTTCTCCTCCTCCTGATATAAATTGCCATATAGGGTGTGAATTCCTATAAAATATGCCATATAATATTTTATTATTTTCTCTTTTATATAAAATTGCTAAAATCTGATATGGCGCTCTCAAAAGATATTTCCTCCTACTCTTTTTATTTTAATGATTTTATTATACCACAATTTTCTATTAAAAGTCTAGATATTTTAACTAATGTTTCTTTTTGGACATTTTTGTCCATTTTGGGACACTTCTTATTGCTTAGCCAAAGTCCTTGGATATATATATTATATTTTTGCTTTCTCGCCTGGAACAAAATGAGAAATAGAATTAGTTAGGCTTTCGCATGAGGGATGTTCACGGTACCCGAAACGCTAGTGTAGGGGGACTGAGTGAAAGAGGCTCATGAGAAAGCCGTACTAATTCTTTTCGAATGTCAGTGACCAAGAGAAAGTAAAAATATAATATATATATCCAAGGACTTTGGCTAAGCAATAAGAAGTGTCCCAAAATGGACAAAAATGTCCAAAAGGAAACGTCCCCAATTGGACACTATTTATACACATAATTTTGTGGATTCACAGTTTTATCATTAACTCTTATCTCTAAATGCAAGTGTGGACCTGTTGAATTTCCTGTTGAACCAACTGCTCCAATAATGTCACCTGCTTTTACTTCTTGTCCTTTTGTTACATACATTTTACTTGTATGTGCATACCATGTTTCTACATTATTTCCATGAGCTACTTTTATTAAATTACCATATGAACCATTGTATCTTGCTTCTGTAATTACTCCATCTGCCATTACTTTTATTGGTGTTCCTGTACTTGCTGCTATATCTAGTCCTGTATGTGTTGATTTTCTTATATTACTACTTACACCATATCTTGATGTTATTTGTCCGGTTATAGGTAATACTGCTAATTTTATTCCATTAACATCTGGCATTTGGCTTTCTAATTTTTCTTCTATTTTTTCTTCTATTTTTTCTTCTACTTTATTTTCTACATTTAATTTTGCTGTTTCTATATCATTTATTTGTACATCATTTTCTGTTGTATATTTTTCTTGTATTGTTAAATTTACTTCTTCTTCGCTTTTTTCTTCTTTTATTTGCTCTACTATCTTTTCTGCCTCTTCACTTGTATTTACTGTTTCTACTACATTGTCTTCTAATGCTATTTCATAATATTTGTATGTTACTGTCATATCATCTTTTACTTTTTCTTTTATTTCCTCAATATTTTGTTCCTCATTAGTTTCTTCTGTTCTATTTACAAGTTTTAGTTCATAGACAGGCTCTGTGTTTAATGTTACTTCTTCTATGTTTTTTCTACTATCTTCTTTTATTTCTCCTTTTAAGCTTTCTTCAAATGCTGTTTTGTTTTCTATATATCCTAATTCTTCCCCTTCTATGCTTACTTTATATGCTGGTTTATATTTTATTAGTATTATCGCGATTATAAACCCTAAAGATATAATTGTAATATTAAAAAACTTTAAAAACTCTTTTGTATAGAATTTTAGTTTTGTTTTGCTAATAAAATCCACTCTCCTTTTTCTCGTTTTTTTTCGCGACTAGTTGCTATTATAGCATAATTTAACAATAATGTCAAATTATGTATACTCTACCTTGTAAATCTTAATTTCAAGCCTTAAAATTCACAATAATATATAGCATATTCTCCCCTCAAAATTATCAGAATATTTTTGATTTTTCCTTGACATTTGTAATTTATTGTTATATAGTTATTTTGTACATATATAGTAAAATTATACTAATATAAATAGATAAAAATATAGAAATGGAAGGTGAATTTTATGGCACTTGATTATACAGTTATTGGTCAAAGAATTAAACAAGCTAGACTTGCAAAAAATTATACACAAGATGAATTATCTGAAAAATTAGATGTTTCAGTTGCTTTTTTAAGTAGAGTTGAAAGAGGTAATTCTCATATTAATTTAAAAAGATTGCATCAAGTTTGTAATTTACTAGATGTTTCAGAAGGTTATATTTTAAATGGAGCTTCAAGTGATTCTACAAATTATTTAACAAAAGAATTTAATGATTTAATCCAAAGTTGTTCTGCTGATAAACAAAGATTAATTTATAAAGTTGCAAAAGTAATTGCAGAAGCTGAATAATATTTTTAGAAAAACAATATTTTTATAATATTGTTTTTTTGTTGCAAAAATCACAGTTTTAATTTTATATTAGATATATTATATATTTAAAAATAAGACTTTATATTGCAAAACAACTTATTTTTTAACTTTTTCTTTATATTTCAACTTATTTTAAATTTTTAATTGATTATATTTTTCCACTATGTTATTATATTATGTGGAAATTTTGATAATAATATATGTAAATATAAAAAGGAGGTAAATTATGAAATTTGAACAATGGAATGGTTTTGAAAAAGGAGATTGGCAAGATGAAATAAATGTAAGAGATTTCATACAAAGAAATTATACTCCATATGAAGGAGATTCAAGTTTCTTAGCTGGTCCTACTGATAAAACAAAAAAATTATGGGATGAAGTTTTAGAGCTTTATAAAAAAGAAAAAGAAGCAAAAGGCGGAGTTTTAGATATAGATACAAAAACAATTTCAACAGTAAATAGCCATGAGGCTGGATATATTGATAAAGATTTAGAAGAAATTGTTGGTTTACAAACAGACAAACCTTTAAAAAGAGCAATTATGCCATTTGGTGGTATTAGAATTGTTGAAAAATCTTGTGAAGCTTATGATAGAAAAGTTGACGATGAGGTTGAAGAAATTTTTCATAAATATAGAAAAACACATAATGATGGTGTATTTAGTGTATATACACCAGATATTAGAGCTGCACGTAGTTCACATTTAATTACAGGTCTTCCTGATGGATATGGTAGAGGAAGAATTATAGGAGATTATAGAAGAGTAGCTCTATATGGTATTGATGTTTTAATTGAAGAAAAGAAAAAAGAATTAGAAGTATTAGATGTTGATTGTTTAACAGAAGATATTATTCGTGAAAGAGAAGAAATTAGCGACCAAATTAAAGCATTAAACGATTTAAAAGCTATGGCTGCACGTTATGGATTTGATATTTCTAAACCTGCAACAAATAGTAAAGAAGCTGTTCAATGGCTATATTTTGGATACTTAGGTGCTGTAAAAGACCAAAATGGTGCTGCTATGAGTATTGGTAGAACTTCTACTTTCTTAGATATCTATTTTGAAAGAGATTTACAAAATGGAACTATTACAGAAGAAGAAGTTCAAGAAATTATGGACCATTTTGTAATGAAATTAAGATTAGTTCGTTTCCTTAGAACACCTGAATATAATGAATTATTTAGTGGTGACCCTGTATGGGTAACAGAAAGTATTGGTGGAATGGGAATTGATGGTAGAACATTAGTTACTAAAAACTCATTTAGAGTTTTACACACATTAGAAAATTTAGGACCTGCACCAGAGCCTAATTTAACAGTTTTATGGTCTACTAGATTACCTGATGGATTTAAAAGATATACAACAGATTTATCTATAAAAACATCTTCTATTCAATATGAAAATGATGATTTAATGAGAATTACATTAGGTGATGATTATGGAATTGCTTGTTGTGTTTCTCCTATGAAAATTGGTAAACAAATGCAATTCTTTGGTGCAAGAGCAAACTTAGCAAAAACTTTATTATATGCTATAAATGGTGGTAGAGATGAAGTTTCTGGTAAACAAGTTACACCAAAATTTGCTCCAATTACTTCTGAATATTTAAATTATGATGAAGTTATTGAAAAATTTGAACAAATGATGGATTATGTGGCAAAAATCTATATTAAAGCATTAAATGCTATTCATTATATGCATGATAAATATTCATATGAAGCAATAGAAATGGCTTTACATGATAGAGAAATTTTAAGAACAATGGCATGTGGTATAGCTGGTCTTTCAGTTGTTGCTGATTCATTATCTGCTATAAAATATGCAAAAGTTAAAGTTATTAGAGATGAAACAGGCTTAGCTGTTGATTATGAAGTAGAAGGGGATTTCCCAAAATTTGGTAATGATGATGACAGAGTTGACCAAATTGCTGTTGAAGTTGTAAAAACATTTATGAATAAATTAAGAAGATATCCAACTTATAGAAACTCTAAACATACATTATCAATTTTAACAATAACTTCAAATGTAGTTTATGGAAAAGCAACAGGAAACACACCAGATGGAAGAAGAATGGGAGCACCATTTGGACCAGGAGCAAACCCATTACATGGTAGAGATACAAATGGAGCATTAGCTGTAATGAACTCAATTGCTAAATTACCATTTGACTCAGCAGAAGATGGTATTTCTTATACTTTCTCTATCACTCCAAAAACATTAGGAAAAGATGAAGAAACAAGAATTACTAACTTAGTAAATATGTTAGATGGCTATTTCAAACAAACTGGTCATCATATAAATGTTAATGTATTTGATAGAAGTTTATTAATAGATGCAATGGAACATCCAGAAAATTACCCACAATTAACTATAAGAGTATCTGGATATGCTGTAAACTTTACAAAATTAACAAGAGAACAACAATTAGATGTAATTAACAGAACAATTCATGAAAAAATATAATAATGATTGAGGGCTCTTCTTAAAGCCCTCTTTTCAGGAAAATTTTTATTATGATATATGCTAGAATTTGCGTGAAAGGATTTAATAATGGAAACTTTAAATGTAAGTGAAGAAGATTTAAAATATTATGCCAAAGTTCATTCTGTGGAATCTTTTGGTGCTGTTGACGGACCTGGTATTAGATATGTACTTTTTCTACAAGGTTGCCACTTGCAATGTAAATATTGTCATAATCGCGA
The DNA here is from genome assembly GCA_944387495.1 of uncultured Clostridia bacterium. Lineage (GTDB taxonomy): Bacteria > Bacillota > Clostridia > TANB77 > CAG-508 > CAG-269. The sequence continues at coordinate 5,705 of CALXFD010000010.1, forward strand.
TACTTGGGATATGAATGGAGGAAAATATAAATCTCTTGATGATATTTATGATAGTATTTTAAGATATAAAAATTATATAGTACCAAATGGAGGTGTAACTGTTTCAGGTGGTGAGCCTTTATTGCAAGTAAAGTTTTTAATTGAATTATTTACTAAACTAAAAAAGCAAAAAATCCATACTTGTATTGATACTTCTGGAATGGTTAGTTTAACAGATGATATTAAAAAAGTTTTAAAATTAACTGATTTAGTTTTATTAGATATAAAACATATAGATGATGAAAAATGTAAAGATTTAGTAGGTAGAAGTAATAAACTAGAACTAGAATTTGCTAAATATTTAAGTGATAATAATATTCCTGTTTGGATTAGACAAGTTTTAATTCCAGGATATACAGACAGTGAAGAAGATTTACTAAAATTAAAAGATTTTTTATCTACTTTAAATAATGTTAAAAAAGTAGAATTCTTACCTTACCATAGTATGGGAGAATTCAAATGGAAAGAACTTGGTTTTAAATATGAATTAGAAGATGTAAGAGATGCAACTTCCGAAGATGTAGATAGAGCAAAAAGAACGTTAGGTATCTAACGTTCTTTTCTACTATATATTACATTCCTAATAATTTTAATTCCACATTTTCCATTTTATATTTTCCATCTACTAGTTTAAATTCAACTAATGTTTCTTCTAATGTTTCTTTGTTTTGGCGTAAGTCTGTTGTGAAATATAATTTTATTTGTGGTATTTCTAATTGTTCTTTTACTATTTCTTTAAAAGTTTCAGCCATATGTTTTTCATCTTCACATATTAATATTAATTGTGGCATACTGCTAAAACCAGAGTCTCCTGGTACATAATTTTCGTAGAAATCTTTCCATAATCTCATTCTTTCTACTAATTTTTTCTCCCAGTCTTGTTCTCTTCTTATTACTTCAAATACAAATTGTATTGATTTATTGTTTTTTGTAAGTTTTACAGCTCCTCCGCTTGCTTTGAATAGTTTTCCTGCTGTTTTTGCTGTAATTGCTGGTTTTACTATATAGCTATCAAATGCTTTAACTTTTCTTAGATATGCTATTAATGTTTGGTTTCCAGCTAATCTTTTCTTTATCATAGGAACTGGTTTTGTATTATCTGATGGTTGCCATTTGCAGTCTATTTCTTTTGAGTTTAATAAGTATTTTCCCATTTTTTCTAAGCAATATATTCTATATATTCCTTTTCCTTCATCAGATGTGAAGTAATATCTAGTTAATATTTTAGATTTTACTAATTGGTCTAATTTGTTATTTAATTTGTCTTGTGATTTTGGGTCTATTCCTTTTATTTCTAGCATTTGGTATAGTTGTCTTGATGTTATAAATTCAAATTCATTTACTAAATCTAATATTGCAAAATGGATTTCATTTATATGACCTATATTTATCTTATGTACTATTTGATTCATTGATACATATCCATCTTTTCCATCAAATGTTTTTATTTCTCCTTCTCTTATTGCAAATGGAGATACTTGTGCTTTTATTTCGTTATCTTCAACCATTATTTTATTCCCCCTTAAATTTTAGAAATTTCTATATATTTAAAAATTATAAACTTATATTAATTTTGTTTACTCTCTATTGGTTGTTTATCATTTATTTTGTAAGATTAATTTTACTTTTTTCTTTTGTTCATCAATCTTTTTTATGTGTACATTTACTCTTTGGCCATATTCTAGTCCTTCTGTATATTCTACCATTCCTACTAAGTTTGGTGTTAGTTCGATAAATATTCCATTTTTATTTTTTTCTGTTTCTCTAACTATACCTTCTACATTCATACCTGCTGTAAATTTTTTAGCATTTTCTTCCCATGTTCCTAATGTTTCTTTATATGATAATGTTACTTTTCCTTCTTGCTTGTCTATTGATTTTACCATAACATTTATTTTTTGTCCAATTTTTAGCCTTTCGTATGGTGTTTTTATTCTTGCTACTGATAAATCTTCTATATGAGCAAGACCTACTACTCCTCCACCTATTTCTATAAATGCTCCATATGGCTTTATATTATTTACTATCCCTGTTATTTGTTCTCCAACTTTTAAGTCATTTTTTATTGAGTTTACTACTTCTTTTTGTACTTCTTTTCTTGATAATATTAATATGTCTTCATTTTCTATTTCTTTTACTTTAAATTGCACATATTTATGTACTTTGTTATGGCAGAATGCTTTTTCTAAATTTTTTCCTGGTTTTACATCTTCTATTTCATCTTTTGGTATTATTCCTTTTATATTGTTTTCAAATTTTATGTATAAATTACCGTTTTGGTCACATTTGTCTACCAATCCTTGTAAAGTTTCTTTTGTATCTATATATTGTTTTGCCATATTAATATTTGATATTTGTTTTTGCTCATTATTCCATCCTTCTGGTATAAATTTAAACTCTTTCATTTTTTCTCCTTTGTACTTCTTTTGTTTTTTCTTTTTTACTATTTTTACGATATCTACATTTTAGCATAATTATTTTATAAGCGCAAATGTTATTTATCAAAATATGTACTTACTTCTTGTAAATTTTCGAAATTTTGTTGTCTTAATATTTCATAAGTTATTATAGCAACTGAATTTGATAAATTTAGTGACCTTAATGTTGGCAACATTGGTATTCTTATTGTTTTTGTATTTAAATATTTTTCTAATAACCATTCTGGCAATCCTTTTGTTTCTTTTCCATATAGTACAAATATGTCATTCATTTTAGAATAATCTATATCTGTATATTTTGTTTTTCCTTTTGTTGTGGCAAAAAACATATCATGCTCTTCTGGTTTATATTTTTCTAAAAATTTTTCTAATGAATCATGTTCTTCTATTTCTAGTTTGTCCCAATAATCTAATCCTGCTCTTTTTATTGATTTGTCATCTATTTTAAATCCTAATGGATGTACTAAGTGTAGTTTTGCTCCTGTTATTGCACAAGTTCTTGCGATATTTCCGTGTGTTTTGTGGAATTTCTGGCTCTACCATAACTATATGTAGTTTCATATATATTACCTCTTTCTTTTTGAATATAAATTTATATTTTGAAATTATATCTCTTTGTTTAATTTTTGTCTTACATATTCATATAACATTATTCCTGTTGCAACAGAAGCATTTAGGCTTTCTGTTTTTCCTAGCATTGGTATTTTTACTTTTTTATCTGCCATTTTTTGTATTTCTTTTTCTACACCATTTGCTTCATTTCCTATTACTATCACTTTTTTATTGTATTTTACATCATATATGCTATTTTTTGTTTGTAATGATGTTACTACTATTTCAAATTTATTTTTTTGTATTTCTTCTAATGTGTGCTTTAAATTATCACATTCAATTATTTTTACTCTAAATATTGCTCCCATAGTTGAACGTACCACTTTTGGGTTATAGCAATCTGCTGTTCCTTTTGATACTATTATTTGATTTAGCCCTACACTATCTACTGTTCTTAATATTGTTCCTAAATTTCCTGGGTCTTGTATATTGTCTAGTGCTACTATAATATCTTGGCTGTAATCAATTTCTTGTTTTTCCTCTTCTGGCTTTGTTTTTATTGTATTTTTTTCTACTATTGCTAATATTCCTTGTGGATTTGTTACATCTGTTAAGTTTTCAAATAATTTGCTTGTTACATATATGCATTCTTGTTTTGCAATCTCATACATAAGCTCTTTTGGTATGCTAGATGTTTTTTCACAGTCATCGCATATAACAATTTGTTTTATTTTTGCATTTTCATTGATTGCTTCTTCTATAAGCTTAATTCCTTCAATAATGTATTCATTGTTTATATCTCTATATTTTTTATCTTTCAATTTTTTTATGTGTTTAATTAATTCATTATCTTTACTTGATATTACTTGCATAAATGCCTCCGGTTCATATAAATTATATTTATATCTATTATGTACTTTATACAATTTTGTATTCTTTTTTATTTCATTTCTATTAATTCATATTCTGAACTTCCTAATCCAATCTTTTCCCCATGTTCAATTTGGCTTTCCCAATTTGTATCAGGATGATTTATATGGAAATGGTCATGTCCTTCTACTTTTTTCTTCATATTTTCTCCTAATGCACTATTTGGGAATACTTCTTGTTTATTTACTAAATCTGCACATGCTTTATCTAATGCTACTGGGTCAAAAGATGCTAACATTCCAATGTTTGGAACAATTGGTGCATCATTTTCTGCATGACAATCACAGTTTGGTGATACATCACAAATTAGACTAATGTGAAATTGTGGTCTATCTTTTACAACTGCTAATGCATATTCTGCCATTTTTCTATTTAATATATCTGCAGATTCATCATTTGGAGATTTAATTGCATCAAAGTTACAAATTCCTATACATCTTCCACAACCTACACACTTATTGTGGTCAATTTGTGCTTTTCCTTCTTCATTATATGAAATTGCTCCATGTGCACATATTTTTATACATTGTTTACACTTTTTACATTTTTCTAGTATCACATTTGGTTTACCACTACTATGCATTTCCATTTTTCCTGCTCTTGAGCCACAGCCCATTCCAATATTTTTTATTGCTCCACCAAATCCTGTACCTTCATGGCCTTTAAAATGGTTTAAAGATATGAAAATATCTGCATCCATAATTGCTCTACCTATTTTTGCTGTTTTTACATATTCTTGGTTTATATCTACATATTCTTCATCTGTTCCTTTTAAACCATCTGCAATAATTACATGACATCCTGTTGAAAATGGACTAAATCCATTTACATATGCAGCCTCCAAGTGGTCTAGTGCATTTTTTCTTGCTCCTACATATAATGTGTTACAATCTGTTAAAAATGGTTTTCCACCTAATTCTTTTACTACATCTGCAACTACTTTTGCATAGTTTGGTCTTAGATATGCTAAATTTCCTGGTTCCCCAAAATGTATTTTTATTGCTACATATTTATTTTTGAAATCTATATTTTCAATTCCTGCCTTTTTCATTAGTTTTTCTAGTTTTTGTAATAAGTTATATCCTGGTCTTGCTCTAAAATCTGTAAAATATACTTTTGATTTTTCCATAATTACTCCTTCTTTCTTTTTTATATTTCTTCTTGAACTTTTAAATTCTTAAGTATTTTTAAAAAATCTGTTACATCATTTAATATTTGTCTTTCATTGTTTGAACCTATTTCTAATGTAATCATAGGCTTTATTCCTGCTGAGAATTTTATCTTTGTTCCATATTGATTTACCAATTTTGCTATATCTATTTCCAATTTACTTTGCTCAAATGTAAATACTACTGCTGTTCTTTTGCTCATTATTTTACTAATATTTTGTTCTTTTGCTAAATATTTAATTCTTGCAATATCTATTAAGTTTTCTAATTCTCCTGGCATATTTCCAAATCTATCAATTATTTCATCTATTATATTTTGTATATCTTCTTCATTTTTACATAGTGCAATATCTTGATATATTTCTATTTTCTGATTTGCATCTTGTATATATTCTTCTGGTATATAGCTTGTTACATTTAAGTCTATTTGTATTTCTACTTCTGGTTTTACTTCTATACCTTTCATTTCTTTTATTACTTCATCAAGTAATGTGCAATATGTGTCATAACCTACTTGTTCTAAATGTCCTGATTGTATTTCTCCAAGCAAGCTTCCTGCTCCTCTTATTTCTAAATCTCTCATTGCAATTTTAAATCCTGAGCCAAATTCTGTGAATTCTTTTATTGCATTTAGTCTTTTATCTGCAACTTCTGATAATAATTTGTCTCTTTTATATGTTATATATGCATATGCTTGCCTATTTGCTCTACCCACTCTTCCTCTTATTTGATATAGCTGTGCAAGTCCCATTCTGTCTGCGTTTTCTACTATTATTGTATTTGCATTTGGTATGTCAATTCCTGATTCTAATATTGTTGTACATACTAATACATTTGTCCTTTTTTGTATAAACTCTTCCATTATTTCTTCTATTTCTTTTCCTGTCATTCTTCCATGTGCATATGATACTGTTGCCTCTGGCACTAGTCTTGAAATTTCATCTGATTTTTTTTGTATGTTTTCTACATTGTTAAAAATATAGAATACTTGACCATCTCTTTCTAATTCTTTTGTTATTGCTTCTTTTATTACTTCTCTATCATATTCTAATACATATGTTTGAACTGGTTTTCTATTTTGTGGTGGTTCATATATTACAGACATATCTCTTACACCAACTATTGACATATGTAATGTTCTTGGTATTGGTGTTGCTGTCATTGTTAATACATCTATATTTGTTTTATATTCTTTTATTTTTTCTTTATCTTTTACTCCAAATCTATGCTCTTCATCTATTATTAATAGCCCTAAGTCTTTAAATTCTACATCTTTACTTAACAACCTATGTGTTCCAACTACAATATCTACTTCTCCTAATTTTAATTTTCTTATTACTTCTTTTTGTTCTTTTGTTGTTCTAAATCTATTTAATAATTCTACTTTTATTGGATAATCTTTCATTCTTTCTTTAAATTCTTGATATTGTTGGTCTGCAAGTACTGTTGTTGGTGCTAAATATGCTACTTGCTTTTGGTCCATTACAGCTTTAAATGCTGCTCTTATTGCAACTTCTGTTTTTCCATACCCCACATCTCCACATAGTAATCTATCCATTGGTTTTGGAGTTTCCATATCTTTTTTAACTTCTTCTATACATCTTAATTGGTCTTCTGTTTCTTGATATGGAAATTTTGCTTCAAATTCATTTTGCCATGGTGTATCTGGACTAAATTGAAATCCTTGTGCTTTTTCTCTTTTTGCATATAACTCTATTAATTCTTTTGCTACTGCTCTTAAATTTTTCTTTACTCTTGTTTTTGTATTTTCCCAATCTTTACTTCCAAGTCTATTTATTTTTGGAGTTACCTCTCCTCCAACATATTTTCTTATTGCATCCATTTGGTTTGTTGGGACATATAATATGTCATCATTTTGGTATTTTATTTTTATATAATCTTTTGTTGTTCCATCTGCTTTTATTGTATTTACACCTATATATACTCCTATTCCATATGTTCTATGTACTACATAATCTCCTACTCTTAAATCTGCAAATACTACTTTTTCGCCTTCTTTATATGCTTCATGTGTTCCTTTTCTTTTTTTCTTTTCTCCACTTATTAAGTCATCTGCTGATATTACAATTTGCTCTATTTCAAAATTTTCAAATCCTGATGTTATTTTTCCTATTCCTATTGTTACTATTTTTTCAGTTGATTTTACTACTATTGTTTTATCTAGGTGTTCTTCTATTTTTGCAATTATTTCTTCTTTTTCTAATATTTCTTTTAATTTTTTAGCCTTTTCTTTATTTTCAACTAATATATATATACTTTTCTTTTCATTAATCCAATTTTTTAAGTCTTCAAATAATCCCTCAATTTCACTTTTGTAATAATTGATTTCTCTGTATGGAAAATCATATTTTTCTGTTTGTTTATTATTGCTAAAATCTTGTTTTTCTATATATATTAAATTTCTTTTTCCATTTTCTAATTTTTCTTGTATTTGTTCATAATCTTCCAAGTTTGTAAGAGCTTGTGGAATTATTCTGTCTTTTTCAATTAAGTTTTTACATAAGTTATCTATATCTTGTTTTATATTTATTTGTCTTTGTTCTATTTTTCTTTCTTCATCTAGTGCTATTATGTATTTATCTGAAAAATATTCTAAGATTGTTGATGAATTTTTATAAAAGCAATCAAAATATTTGTCTATTTTACTTATATAGTTTCCTGCTAATATTTGTTCTATATCTTCTTGTAATATTTCTTCTTGTTTTTTTGTAACATCCAATTTTTTTATTTTTTTACATACTTCTTCTATCGATGTATTTAATATGTATTCATGTGCTGGATTTATTTCTACTTTTTCTAATGTATTTATACTTCTTTGGCTCACTATTGCAAAATTTCTTATTGAATCTATTTCATCTCCCCAAAATTCTATTCTTACTCCTGTTTTATCATTAACAGAAATATCTAAAATACCACCTCTAATACTAAATTGTCCTCTTCCTTCTATTAGGTCACATCTTACATATCCTAAATTTACAAGCTTTTTCTTTATTTCTTCTAGTGAGCAAATATCTCCTATTTTAAATTTTAATACATTTTTAAATAATTCCTCTTTTAAAGGTAATTTTTGCATTACTGCTTCTATTGTAGTTACTACTATTGGTGTTCTTTTTTCTCTTATTTTGCTTAGTGTTTCTATTCTTTCATATGGCAAATCTTTGCTTTCTGCAATATAGTCATATGTTACAATTTCTTTTTTAGGGAAAAATATTGCCTTGTCTGTGAATGCTTTTAGATTTTCCATTATTTGTTTTGCTTGTATTTCGTTATATGTTATAATTGCTATTGGCTTTTTTGCATATTCATTTATACTTGTTAATATTTGAAGCATTCCAACGCCAGTTAAGCCCGATATTGTTATCGGACTTTTTTCATTTTCTATTTTTTTTATTAAGTCTATGAATTTTTTTGATTTGCCTAGCTCTCCTAAGATTGTGTTCATTTTTATTCTCCTGTTTTTATTTTATTTTTATATTATACTATATTTTTGTGAATTTTAAAATAGAATTTGGTGAATTTTTAATTTTTTGACTTTTTATGTTAATTGGTGTATAATAAAAGTGTAGCAAAAAAATTTTTTTACAGTAAGAGTAGGAGGAAAACATATGAGTGAAACAATGACAACACAAAAAATGCATGAAGGAACTATCCGGAGAATTTTCGATTTTTTATTTCCTAATTCGGATAAATTCGATGCTTTCCGTGACTATGTGTTAAAAGACATCAAAAATTCTGAGTGCGACTATCTGGTGTTATACCGGATAGATAAAAAATTTAACGCTTTCATGCAGTCGAATGGGCTCGATTGTGGCAAAAAAGAAGTAATTGTTCCTAAATGGGGTAATCATCCTAAATTTATTAATGATTACTCCAAAAGGACTGAGCGTACCTTTGTCACTCACCCAAAAAAAATATTTTAATAATATGTTTTCAAGGTCTGAGTTATATCAGACCTTTTTTCTTTTTGACAAATTATGTAAAATATGTTATAATTCGTTATATAAAATTTTAAAGGAGGTAACTATATGTTAGAATATCCTGTTCCAAAGATAATAAAAGAAAGAACTTTTCAATTTTTCTTTCCTACTCTACGGTTACCTAGCCAAGAGGCCAACAAAGAAGAATTGAAAATTTTTAAAGAATACTCTAAATTAATAGACTTGCAATTTAAAAACTGTGATGTAGCAGTTTTGTATAAAATTACAAGAGATTTTAGAGAATTTCTTGAAAAATTCAATTTAGATGTAGGAAAAAAAGAAGTAATTATATATACTTCTGGAAAAGTTCGGTTCTTTCCGGATTATTCTACATTAAAATTTGAAACCGTATATCTAGGAGGTTTCAAATGGCATAAAAAATCATAATACCTCACCCCAATTTAGTAAGTTATATCCTAAATTGGGGTTTTCTTTTATTTATGTGAAATTCATTTTAAAAAACGTTCAACCTTTTGAACTTGCTCCTGCATTATTTACATTTTTACTACCAATTTATCAAATTTTGAATTTATATATTTTTCCAATTTTGTCATAAACTCATCTGGCTTTATTTCTCTTTTTGCTACTAAGTCTAAACCTTTTTCCCAACTTGCTGTAAGTTTTGGATTTAGCATATCTGGCATTGATTGTTTTACTATGTCATATATTAATTCTCCTTTTTTAGTTGGTGTTACAATTTGCGTTTTTGAATTTATTTCTATATATTTTATTTTTTCTAATTTTTTTATGATTTCACCTCTTGTTGCACTTGTTCCAATTCCTGCCCCTTTTATTTGTTCTCTTAGTTCCTCTTCTTCTATAAGTTTTCCCGCATTTTCCATGGCTAGGATTATAGAACCTGAATTATATCTACTAGGAGGTGATGTTTCTGCTTCTTTTATTTCATAATTTTTTGTTATTACTTCTTGTCCCTTTTTTAATTTGCTTAAAATTTCTAAGTCATTTTCTTTATTTTCGGCTTGTTCTTCCACATTTTTTTCACTATTTGTGGATTTTTTATTTTCACTTGGTTTTAATATTTCTAAATATCCTTTTTTTACACATACTTTACCACTTGTTGTAAAAATTTCTACTTTTTTATTTTCTTCATCCATCTGCACTTCTATTGTTAATTGAATTTTATTATATTCTGCTGGTGGATAAAAAATTGCTAAAAATCTTTTTACAATTACTAAATATATATCTTTATGTAATTGTGGTAAATTATTGTAATTTTCATATCCTTGTCCTGTTGGTATTATTGCATAGTGGTCTGTTATTTTGCTGTCATTTACATATTTTGTTTTAGCTAAATCTGTTGAATATTTTTCTTCTGACATTTGTTTTATATATTTTTGTACTTCTTCATTTTTAAATCCTTTTGCTATACCATTTAAATTTTTTGTAATTTCTTTATTTACAGCTGATGATAAAACTCTTGCATCTGTTCTTGGATATGTTACTAATTTTTTTTCATATAAATTTTGTATTATTTCTAATGTTTCATCTGGTTTTATTTTAAATCTTTTTGTACATTCATTTTGGATTTCTGCTAAGTTAAATAATAATGGTGCATTTTCTTTTTGTTTTGTTCTTTTTAATTCTACTATTTTGGCTTTTTTATTTGCTAAACTTAATATGAATTTTTTTGCTTCTTCCTCTTTCTTAAAACCTGTTTCATTATATAGTTTTGGAGATTCAAAGACTGTTGATTTTTCATTTACTTTCCAATCTGCTTTAAATGATGAATTTTGAACTCCAAATTCTCCTACTATTTTGTAATACTTTGTTTTTACAAAATTTCTTATTTCTCTTTCTCTTGAAACAACCATTCCTAATACACATGTCATTACTCTTCCAACAGATATTGAAGCTTTATCTTCATTTATATCTTTTGCAAGTTTCCTTCCAAATATTATTGAAAGTAATCTTGAAAAATTAATTCCTATTAAATAATCTTCTTTTGCCCTTAAATATGCACTATCTGACAAGCTATCATAAGCTGATTCATCTTTTGCTTCTTTAATTCCTCTTAATATTTCTTCTTCTGTTTGTGAATCTATCCAAACCCTTTTTATTTTTATTTCTGGATTTGGTTTTGCCATCATAAAAACAAGTCTTTGTATATATTCTCCTTCTCTTCCAGAGTCGCCTGCATTATATATTTCTTCTATATCATCTCTATGCATTAATTCTTTTATTATATTAAATTGATTTTGCACATTTGGTATTATTTCATATTTCCACTCTTTTGGAATAAATGGTAATGTATCTAACCTCCAAAATTTTAATTTTTCATCATATTTTTCTGGATAACTCATTGTTACTAGATGCCCTACACACCATGTTATTATCCAGTTATTTGATTCTAGATATCCATTTTTTCTGTTTGTTGTTATTTTTAATGCTTTTGCAAACTCCATTGCAACTGATGGCTTTTCTGTTATTATTAATTTTTTGCCCAATATTATCATCCTTTTACATGTTTTTTTGTACATATTTATTAAGTATATTTTGTATTTTTTGTACTTCATTTTTAGTTTCTTGATTTTTTATATTAAATCTTTTTAATATTTGATTAATATATTTTTCTTCATCTATTATTTTAAATGATTCTTTAAAATTTATATCATATACAAATGATAAAAGTATTAATACTCTATCTATTGAATCATTTCTTTCATTTCCTTTTATTTTTACATTTTCTTGTGCTAAAATTTGTTCTCTTATATATTCACTAATATTAGAATTTTCTACATTTTCTATTTCTTTTGGGTTATTCCAATAAATATATTCTCCTTCATAAAATATATCTATTTTATCTGCATCTCTTATTAATTTACAAAATATTAATTCTTTTTCATTTAATCCTTCTTTTTCTATTTCGTATTTATTATGATTTTTGATTGCTTTATATATTATTCCAATAGATTGAGCATCTTTTATATATTTTTTTATATAATCATCTTTTTGTAAAACATATACTCCATAATCTGCATGGTCTAATTTATTTTCTTTTGACTCTCTTTTATTTTTATATTCTTCAAATCTTCCTATATCATGTAGTAGTCCTATTAATGTTGCAAGTTCTATTTCTTCTTCTGTTAAATTTAGTAATTTTGCTAATTTTTCAGAAATTGACATTACTCTTAAACTATGTCCTTGCTTTCTTTTTATATTTTGAGCTTCTAAATCAAATTGTTTGGTGTACTTTATAAACTCCTCTTTGCATTTTTCTAAATTTATCATATATATCCCTTCCTATGTTTGGCACTGCTTCTAATAATTTTTTATTCATATATCTTGATGTCATATCATATATTTCTGTAATTCTATCCATTGTTTTTTGGTCTTTATACATAAATTTATTATATAATTTTTCTAAATATTGTCTATTTTTAATTTCTTGTAATGCATAATTATAGTTCATATTCCATATGAACATATATCTTGTTATTAATAAATCTGCTGAATTTTTGATTTTTCCGTAATCTAATTCTCGAACTTTCATAAATTCATTATATATTTCATCTGATAATGTTTCATCAGTTAAATCTTCTTTATCATATAATGCTTTTTTATCTGCATTGTCATCTATAATTATATTTAAAATATCTAATGTATCACTATCTCTTATAATATTCATATGAAGTCTTTCGCGTTTTGTAACATCTTTTGTTAATAATGATTGATTTTTATTATGATTTATTATTGCTAAATAAATTATCCTATCATAACATGTATCTTCAATAAATTTTCTAATTAAATTATCTTGAAATAAAATTTTTATACCTAATTCTCCATGATTTATACTTTTTTTATCATCAAATGTGTTAAATTGTTTTATTTGTTCAAATCTTCCTATATCATGTAATAATCCTATTAATTCTGCCAACCTAACATCTTCATCTGACAATCTTAAATATTTTGCCGTATTTTTTGCTATTTCTGCTACTCTATACATATGTGCTATTTTTATAGCAATTTTTCCGTTTGTTGGGTCATATTTTTTTATGTATTCTTTAAAAACTTTTTTTGCTTTTGTTACATCTATCATTTTTCACACCTCAATGCAAATTTTAACATTAATATTTTTTTAATGCAATACTTAACTTTAATTTAAATTTAATTCATAATTTAAAGTTCTCCAACTCCTTGATTTATTACTATTTTTATTATATAATACTAAAAATTACATAATTGAAAGGAGCTTATTTTTATGTCATACAATTTTAGAGAAATAGAAAAAAAATGGCAAGAATATTGGGATGAAAATAAAACATTTTATACAGACGTTTGGGATTTTTCAAAACCAAAATATTATGCACTAGACATGTTTCCATATCCATCTGGTCAAGGTCTTCATGTTGGTCATCCAGAAGGATATACTGCAACAGATATAATTTCTAGAATGAAGAGAATGCAAGGTTATAATGTTTTACATCCTATGGGCTGGGATGCCTTTGGACTTCCTGCTGAACAATATGCAATAAAAACAGGTAATCATCCTGCTAAATTTACAGAAAAAAATATTAATACTTTTAAAAAGCAATTAAAAATGCTTGGTCTTTCTTTTGACTGGGATAAAGAAATTTCTACATGTGATCCTAATTATTATAAATGGACTCAATGGATTTTTAAACAATTATATAAAGATGGACTTGCTAAACTTATTGAAATGCCTGTAAATTGGTGTGAAGGTTTAGGTTGTGTATTATCTAATGATGAAGTTATAAATGGAAAAAGTGAAAGAGGTGGCTTCCCTGTTGTTCGTAAAAATATGAAACAATGGGTTATGGATATACCTAAATATGCAGACATCTTATTAGATGGCTTAGAAGATATTGATTGGCCTGAATCTACAAAAGAAATTCAAAGAAATTGGATTGGACGTTCTGAGGGTGCAGAAGTTACTTTTTCTATTGATGGTTTTGAAGATTTAAAATTCACTGTATTTACAACAAGACCTGATACTTTATTTGGTGCTACATATTGTGTTTTTGCACCAGAACATGAATTGGTTCAAAAAATAACTACTACTGAACAAAAGGCTTTAATTGACGAATATGTTAAGCTTTCAGCTTCTAAATCTGATTTAGAAAGAACTGAGTTAAATAAAGAAAAAACTGGTGTATTTACTGGTAGTTATGCTATTAACCCTGTTAATGGTAAAAAAATTCCTATTTGGATTTCTGATTATGTATTATCAACATATGGAACTGGTGCTATAATGGCAGTTCCTGCACATGACCAAAGAGATTATGAATTTGCTACAAAATTTTCTCTTGAAATCATCCCTGTTTTAGATGGTGGAGATGTTTCAAAAGAAGCTTTTACTGGCGATGGTGTACATATTAATTCTGATTTCTTAAATGGATTAAATAAAGATGATGCTATTAATAAAATGATTTCTTGGTTAGAAGATAAGAAAATAGGCAGTAAAAAAGTAAATTATAAATTGCGTGAATGGATTTTTGCAAGACAACGTTATTGGGGTGAGCCAATACCTATTGTATATTTAGATGATGAAATGAAAGCATTAGCAGATAGTGATTTACCATTAGAATTACCTGAATTAGAAGATTATGCTCCTTCAAAAACAGGTGCTTCTCCATTAGATAAAGCAACTGATTGGGTAAATACAACATTTGAAAATAAACCTGCTAAAAGAGAAACAAGTACAATGCCAGGTTCTGCTGGTTCAAGTTGGTATTTTTTAAGATATATTGACCCACACAATAATAATGAATTAGCTGACAAAAAGTTATTAGAACACTGGTTACCTGTTGATTTATACTTAGGTGGTCCTGAACATGCTGTTGGTCATTTATTATATTCTAGATTTTGGAATAATTATTTATATAATAAAGGTATTGTTCCTGTAAAAGAACCATTTGCAAAACTTCGTCATCAAGGTATGATTTTAGGTTCTAATGGAGAAAAAATGAGTAAATCAAAAGGAAATGTTATAAATCCTGATGATATGGTTAGAGAATATGGTGCAGATTCTTTAAGAATGTATGAAATGTTCATGGGACCTATTGATGCAGCTAAACCTTGGGATCCTAATGGTATTGATGGATGTAAGAAATTCTTAGATAGAGTTTGGAGATTGTATACTGAATCAGATAAAATCCAAGATAAAGAAAATAAAAATTTGGAAAGAGTTTATCATTTTACAGTTAAAAAAGTTACAAATGATTATGAAAGTATGAATTTTAATACTGCAATTTCTCAAATGATGATTTTTATTAACAATGTTTATAAAGAAAATGTATTTCCAAAAGAATATGCAGAAGGATTTTTAAAATTATTAAATCCTATTTCTCCTCACATTACTGAGGAATTATGGAATAAAATATTTAACCATAATAATACTATTAGTTATGAAAAATGGCCTACATATGATGAAGAAAAAACAATAGCAGATGAAATTACTCTACCTATCCAATTTAATGGTAAATTAAAAACTACTATAACTATTAATTTAGATGAAGATGAAGCTCTTGTAAAAGAAAAAGTTCATACTGCTATTGCCTCTAAATTAGATGGTAAAACTATTATAAAAGAAATATATGTTAAAAATAAAATTTATAATATTGTTGTGAAATAATATATATGCCTATTAGTATTAAAATACTAGTAGGTATTTTATTTTGCTAATATATATTTTTTATAAATAAAGATTCTAAGATATGAAACAAAAACTTTTTAAAACAAATTTTTTTGAATATTTTTCTAATAACTTTTTGAATAAAATATTTTTATTGTGTTTTAGAAAAGTGTATATGTATATTCTTAAAATTATTAGATACATTACACTTTTCTTATCCTCTTTGTACTTTTTGGTTTAAAAAATATAGCATATCATCATGTTTTTGTAGATGTTTTTCAATTTTTTCTATTTTGCTATCTTGCTCAGAAATCTTTTCTGAATGCACTTTAAATGCATCAAATAAAGCCATTAATTTTTCTCCATGTTCTACTTCTATTCTTGCTACTGAACCACTAATTTTACGTAATTCTTCTTTCATTTTTGGTATTTCTTCTAATTGCTTTTTAATTTTTGGTATTTCTTCTAGTTGCTTTTTAATTTTTGGTATCTCTTCTAGTTGTTTTTTGATTTTTGGTATTTCTTCTAGTTGTTTTTTGATTTTTGGTATTTCTTCTAGTTGTTTTTTCATTTCTGGAATTTCATCTACTAATACTTTCATTTCTTCTATTTGCTTTTTCATCTTTGGTATTTCTTCCAATTGTTTTTCAATTCTTGGAATAGCTTTTGTTGTAATGTTTTTTACTTCTTTGTAGATTTCTAAAAGAAGATTTGTTTCTTCAACATTCATATTTTCTCCCTCCTTTCTTATACTAATTGTATAAAAATTATACATGCTTTTTGTTTTAAAGTCAACAAAAACTTTTCGACAAAAAACTACATTTCATAATCACTTTTTGTATTTTATTTGTTATATTAGCGAATTTTGTAATCTAACTGTAATTAATATTTAATATTTTTGTCATATATTTAAGAACTTTTTATAGTATAATATAATTAGATTATATTATACTAAGGAGAATTAGGATGAGTATAAAATCTGATTTAAAAAAAGATGGAATTGAAGTTTTAGAAAGGCTAGATACATTAAAAATTAATTCTATTGCCAAAAATATTGCTACTAAATTATGCGAAACTTTTCCAGATTATGGTTTAAATGAAAATGAATTATTTATAAAATTATCTAGACTTGATATGTATAAAGCAAAAATGCCGGAAGGAATGGCTGAGGCTAATTATTTTTATAAGAATTCATCAATTTATTTTAATGAACATATTCCTGACGAAGATATGGAAGAATTTGCCATTCACGAATGTATACATTATCTTCAAGAAGTAAAAGATAAAAGAAATTATTTATTAAAAATGGGATTATGTGATTATACTGAATTTAAAATTTATGGACTTGGCTTAAATGAAGCAGCTGTTCAGTTGATGTCTTCAAAAATAATTGGTATACCAAAAGATTATGTTAAATATTTTGGTATAGATTTCGAAACAACTAGCCCTTCATATTATCCTTTGGAATGTTGTTTAGTAAATCAATTAGCTTATTTAATTGGTGAAGATGTTTTATTTAAAAGTACTTTACGTAGTGATGATAATTTTAAAAATAAATTTGCAGAAGCAACTTCTAGAAAAGATTTTATGGCAATTCAAAATGCAATTGATGATATATTATTTGCAGAAGAAGATATTATAAAGTTAAACAATAAGATTATACAAATAGATGATAGAAATAAAAAAGTTGATGGAATGCTTAAAAAAATTGATGAGTTGAAAAATGAAATTAAATTAACTTTTTTAAGAACTCAAAACCTTATAATTTCAAGTTATTTTGATAATGCTTTTAATAGAATTTCAAATTTAGAAGAGCTTGAAAATTATAGAAAAAAACTTTATTCTATAAAACCTTATTTAGGTTATACCGAAGGTTATACATTTTTTAATGATTATTATGTTGAAAAAATGGCTCAATTAGAGCATAAGTATAATGTTTTTGAAAATAATGGTATGGAAACTTCTATACGTTTAAATACTAAAAAAGAAAATAAATTTGTTGCCTTTTTAAAAACACTAAAAAAACTAATATTAGGCAAAAGTGGAGAAAACGAAATCGAGTAATTATTATAGGCTCAGGGTTTAGATAAAAATTTTTTTTAAACTTAACGGCTCAGCTACATAATTAAGAAGCTCTATGTGAAAAACTGGAACCTTTTTCTGTGCTGAAATTTATTTATAAATTTCACTCGAACATTATTCCAGTTATTTCACAAAGAGCTTCTAAATTATTTCGCATCACACATTAAGTTTAATAAAAAATTTTTATCTAAACCCTGAGCCTATAATAATTACTCGATTTCGTTTTCTCCACTTTTTTCTAAATATTCTATTATATTTTTTGCTGCTTCTCTTCCTGAATTTGCAGCCCATGCTACCGTTCCTTTTATTCCAGCTAAATCTCCTCCTGCAAATATTTTTTCATTTGATGTTTGATATCTTTCATTTATATTGATATTGCCCCATTTATTTAGTTCTAATCCTAAATCTTTAACAAAATTTTGTGGTTTTGAACCGAGTGCCATGACGATATAATCCACATCAATTATATAATTACTATTTTCTATATTAATAGGTACTAATCTTGTTTCATTTTCTTTTTTTACAAGCTCAGTTTTTATTAATTCAACTTTTTCAACTTTTTCTTTTCCTAATATTTTTACAATATTATTTTGGAATGCAAATTTTATTCCTTCTTCTTTTGCATCTAGTATTTCCTTCTTCTCTGCTGGCATTTGTTCTTCTGCTCTTCTATATACTATTGTTACATCTTGTGCTCCTAGTTTTTTTATAGTTCTTGCACAATCCATTGCAACATTTCCTCCACCTACAACTATAACTTTTTTATCTTTATATTGTGGATGTAAATTATATTCTAATAATTCATTTCCTCCATATACTCCTTCTAGCTCTTCTCCTTCTACTCCCATTTTTGATGATATATTTGCACCTATACTTAAAAATATTGCATCATATTTTTTAGATAGTTCATCTATTGTCAAATTTTTTCCTAATTCTTTTTCATATTCTACATTTATTCCTAGTTCTAATATCTTATCAACAGTATCTTTTACTATATTTTTTGGTAATCTAAATTCTGGTATTCCAAACATTAATAATCCGCCTAAATATGAATATTTTTCATAAATTGTTACATCTATTCCTTCTTTTGCTAAAAAGGCAGAACATGTTAGACCTGCTGGTCCTCCTCCTATTATTGCTACTTTTTTATCTTTTTTTGGTTTTTCTTCATATTGCTCTTTTAGTGTATATCCTAAATTATTTGCTTTATCAAATACAAATGCTTCAAGTTCTCCTATTGATACAGGTTCTCCTTTTATTCCTCTTACACATGAACCTTGACATTGTTTTTCATGTGGACAGATTCTTCCACATACCCCTGGCAATACTGTTGTTTTAGATAATATATTATATGCTTCTTTGTAATCTTCTTTTTTTATCGCTTGAATAAATGTAGGTATATCATTATTTAATGGGCATCCTTTTAATGAGCACGGTTTTACTTTGCAATTTAAACAATAATTTACTTTTTCTGTTATTTGTTCATTCATTTTTTCTTTCCTATCATATATATATTTAGGTTTTAGGTCCTATAACCATTTTTTCATATTATATTTTACTTTTTCTATTTCATCTAGTCAAATAAACTGACCATTTGCTCCAATTATTTATTTATAATTTGTACTTAAAATTAAAAAGTATAGATATTTTTATATATAAAAATTTATTGTTTGTTAAGCTCTTCTAGTACTAATTTTAAATCTTTAATAAATTCTATTTTTTTAGTTTCATCTCTTAATAAAGCTGCTGGGTGCCATGTTGGCATATATTTGATTCCCTTTTTTTCAATCCATTTTCCTCTTGATGCTGTTATTCCATATTCTTTTCCTAAAATATTTTTTAATGCTACACTACCTAATAATACAATTATTTCTGGTTTTACTAATATTACCTGATTTCTTAAATAATTCATACATGCCATAGCTTCATCGTCTTCTGGATTTCTATTTGCTGGTGGTCTACATTTTACTATATTTGCTATATATACCTCTTCTCTTTTTAATCCAATTGCTTCAAATGCTAAATCCATTAATTTTCCTGCTCTCCCCACAAATGGCTCTCCTAACCTGTCTTCATCTGCTCCTGGACCTTCTCCTATTAGCATTAATTTTGCATTTTTATTTCCTGTTCCAAATACTATATTTTGTCTTGTTTTACACAATTTGCATTTATTGCAATTTTCTATTGATTTTTCTAATTCTTCCCATGTTTCATACATTTTTTATTCCTCTTTTATCTATATTTTTTCAATTATTGCTGTATTTAATCCATAATTTGGTTTTTCTACTCTTGCTGAATGTAATACATCTGAATTACACATTGTACATATTTTACTATCTATTATATTTTCTGGCTTTAAGCCCACTTCTTCTAGTATTAATTTATTTATTAAAACTGTATCTATATGCCATTTATTAGTTTTTTCATTTTTTTCAACTATTTCCTTCATTTGCATTAAACTTGGAAATTCATTCTCAAATATATCTTTTACATCTTCATCAACTTCGAAGTGACATTTTCTAATACTTGGACAAATACAACATATAATATCTTTTGGTTCACATTTAAATCCTTCGAACATCTTTCTTACTGTATTTACAGATATTTTTTGTGCTGTTCCTCTCCAACCTGAATGTGTATTTGCTATTACTTTTTTTACTGGATCATAAAATAATAGTGATATACAATCCGCACTTGTAGTTGTTAATGCAAGATTTGGTGTATTTGTTACTAACCCATCAGTTTCTTTATAATAATCCTCAAATAAATCCATTTTATCTTTATTTATTTTTTCTCTTGCTACTTTTACATTTGCTGTATGTTTTTGATTTGCTTTTACTATATTTATTGGCTCTATATCTATATTTTTACATAATTTTTCATATGCTAAAATTGCTTTTTCAATTTCATTTTCAGACAAATTCCTATTACCTGCTCTTGTTTTATAATTCAATTCTTTTCCCAAACTATATGCATGTCTAATATATTTATTATATTCATTTAGTTTCCTAAATTGTAAATAGCTGACACCATTTTTTTCAAATTGAATTATATTTTCATTTGATAAATCTTTCACCAAATCACTCCTTAATCTCTAACTCTTTTTTCATCTTTAAGATTACATCATCTTTTGACTTTTTATCTATATAATTATATTTATTTCCTTTTTGCCTTACATCAAAATTGCATATTGGTTTATATTCACAATAATCACATGGAGTATTTCCATTTTTATTAAATGGTTTTAAATCTATTTTTCCAGATAGAATTTCTCTTGAAATATCTTTAATTGTTTTATAAATATATTGTTGTAATATTTTAAATTCTTCTTTCTCTACCCCATTTGTTCTATCTTTTCTAACTGTTCCTGATGCTGTTAATGCTGCTGGAACATATTTTGAACTTCCTGAATTTAGTGTATTATCATTCATTTTTATAATTTTAACATCTGCAACTATAAGTCCTTGCATTCTAAACTTCTTTCTTATTTTTTCTTCTATTTCTTCATCAGAAATTCTCTTTTCTGCTGGTATTATTTGTTCTAATAAAGAGAAATAGAAAACACCTGCTGGTTCTATATTTTCTTCTTTACATACTGCATCCATATATGTTAATAATTGTATCTGTAATCCACTATATACTTCATTTAGTTCAATATTTTTGCTTGAAGATTTATAATCAATTATTCTTAAAAATTTTCCATCTTCATCTTGGGCTGTATCTATTCTATCTATTTTTCCTGTTATCCCTATTTTTTTACCGTCTTCTAGTTCTAATATTATTGGCTTATATTTTCCCTTTTCGCCAAATTCGATTTCTGTTCCTTCAATATTAAATTCACTATATATAAGTGTTTCTATTATATATTTTAAAGCTTTACTTACTAACTTCTTTAATCTTTTTACTAACATTTTATATTTTGCTGTTGCTGTAAATATATAATTTTTTGATAAATTCAAATTGTCATCTATTATCATTGAAACTATTTTGTAAATTTCTTCTTCTTCAATTTCTGGTAATTTTAATCCCTCTTCTTTTACATATTGAAAAAACTCATCTATTGTTTCATGCATAAATGAACCTGTATTAAAACTTTGTATTTTAAACTCTTCTTTTGGTTTTATTTTTAAGCCATATTGAAGATAATATGAAAATGGGCATCTTCTATATTGTTCTAGTCTTGAAACACTTGTGTTTAGTGTATTTCCATATAACTTTTCTATATTTTCCTTTTCTATTTTTGATGGAAGATTTGTATATTCTAAACCTTGAAGAGCATATTCTAATTTTGAATTCCATTCTTTATTTTTTTTATAGTAATTATAAATTTCATACCAAATTTCTTCTATATTTTCATTTTCTTTTAATTTTGATATTTTTTCAATCAATTCTTCATATGTTATTTTTTGATTTATTATCTCATATTTTTTTGAGATTACATCACTTGATTCTTCTATTAATGGAAATATCCTTTTTATTTTATTAATAAATATAGATGGTCTTAATGTTTTTCCTTCATTATCTGATGATGAATATGACATATATATTTTGTTTTCTGCTATATTAAATACTTTATATATATTAAAATTATCTTCATATAGATTTTCGATTGTTCCTTTGGCTAATTCTAAACCATCTTTTTTTAATAATTCTCTATCATCATCATTTAAAAATCCTTCATCCTTATTTACACTTGGGAATATTCCATCATTCATTCCTATTATAAAAACAGCTTTTACTTTATGACTTTTTGTTCTGTCTACATCTCCAAATATAACTTGGTCTTGTGTTCCTGGAATTTTTCCTAATCCACTATTTTTTAATCCTACTCTTATAATTTTACTATATTTATCTATTGATATTTTGTCATCTTTAAAAGCTAATACTATTTCATCTAATATATCTAAAATTATTTTATAACTTGTTATATATTCATTTGCTAAGTCTATTAAGCCTTCATCATTTAATTTTTCTACTTTATTTATTATCTTTTGTTCTATACTGTTTTCTTGTAAAAAATTATAGATTTGTTTTGAAATATTTTGTGCTGTCTTTTCCATATCTATATTATTTTTTAGCTTTATTATTGGATTTATTACTTGTTTTCTTATCTCATTTAATCTTTCTATATCTTGTTTTTTATTTTCATTTTCTCCTGCAATAGTAAAATCTTTTTTCCATTTATTCCTATTTATTCCCCATTTTTGGCAATAATTTTCCAACTTAAATATTTCATCTTTTTCTATATCTAAAAATCCTAATTTTATATAATTAAATATAGATTCACTTGAAAAATTATTTGATAATATTTCTAATATTGCTAAAACATATTGAACTATTATATTTTGGTTTAAATCTCTTTTTTCATCTATAAATACTGGTATTTCATAATCTTTAAATATACTTCTTATTAATGATGAATATGTATCTATATTTTTAGCAATTATTGCAATATCTTTATATCTATAATTTTCATCTCTTACTAATTTTACTACTGTTTTTGCTACATTTTCAATTTCTGAATATTGATTTTTTGCTAAAAATATATGTAGATTTTCCACATTTTCTTCATATTTTGTGGATTTTATATTGTAAATATTTTCACTTAAATGTTTTAATTCTTTATTTTTCAATCTAACTTGTTCATCTAGTTTTACTGGTTCTTCCATTTTTAATTTATTTTTATCTATAATATTTACTAATTTTTTAAGTGTTTGCTTATTTGAATAATATATATCAGCATCTGGATTAGTATTAAAATTTAGTTCATCTATACAAATAGTAATATTTACTTGTTTTGTATATTTGATTAAATTTGCAATTATATCATATTCTTGACTAGTAAAACCTGAAAATTCATCTATATAAATTATACTATCTTTTAAAAATTCAAGTTCTTTTATATTTTTTGCAAATATTGTAAGTAAATCAGTTTCTTCTATATATTTTTCTTGAATTTGCTCTTCAAAATTTTTATAAATTAACTCTATATCTTCCAATTTTGTTTTTAAATATCTATCATCAATTTTTTCTATCTCTGTATTTAACTTTTCTAATGTTATTCCATGTTTTTTTAATTCTGTAATTGTTTGTATACCTATTTCAATATTTTCATCTGATTTACCTAAAAAGTTAAAATTATTTTTATTATTATCCAATATTGAATAAAGTAGCATTGCTTTTCCACATTTTGATAAATTGGTTTTAGCACTTCCACCTATTTCATCTAATGCTCTATGTGCCATTCTACTAAATGAAATTACTTCTGCATTAATTACTGCTTTTTCTTTTAAAAAATCCATTAAATTTTTTTGTGCTGTAAATGAAAATTGTTCCGGAGTAATAAAATAAATTTTTTCTTTACTTTCTACCATTTTTGCTATCTCTGAAAAACAATAACTACTTTTTCCAGTTCCATTTTTGCCATATATTAGCCTTAAACCCATATTTTATTTTATGCCTCCCTTCTCCAATAAAATAAATATTGTTGTGCTAAGCCGGCTATATCTCCAAATTTTTCTTGTGCTATTTTCTCAATCTTTGCCTTACTTACTTTTGTTTCATCACTTTCTTTTATATATAAATCATTCATTACTCTTCTTACCCATACATCAATCGGGAAAACTTCAAATCTTTTTAACGTAGAAAATAATAATATACAATCTGCAACTTTTGGTCCAACTCCTGATAATGTTAATAACTTTTCTCTAACCTCTTTTGTGTTCTCGTTTTTTTGTAATTCATCAAGAACAACTTCTTTGTTTATAATCATTTGAGTTGTTTCATATAATCTTTTATCTCTAAATCCTAGTCCTAATTTTCTATATTCTTCAACTGTAACATCTTTTAATTGACTAGCTGTTGGAAATGTATAATATTCTTTATTATTCCATACAATCTTATTTCCATATTTTTTTGAAAGTCTTTCTATAATTCCTTTAATTCTTGGAATATTATTATTAGCAGATATTATAAATGATATAATAGTTTCCCATAAATCTTGGTTTAATATTCTTATACCTTTCCCATATTCTACACTAATTTTCATATTTTCATCTATTTTTGAAAGCTTATTTTTTATTTCATCATAATTTCTATCTAAATCAAAATATTTTATTATTTCTTCTTCAAAATTTCCATCATTACATATACCTGTAAAAATAATTTCATTATTTTCTTTTTTTACATTAACAACATTATTTTTCCAGATTCCTGTATAGCTTTTATCCTCTTCTTCATTCCATCTAAAACATTGCCCACAATCAAATATATCTTTCAATTCAAAAGATTCTTGGTTTTTTATTATATATTTTTGTTCTTTCATATTTTTTTACTTCCTTATTTCTTTTATTTCCACACTTATTATATCATAATATTATTCCTTACGAAAGAGAAAGTTTTCCTATCAAAACCTAATCCATAAACTTCTCTTGAATTTGTAATAACTATAAAACTTTTATTATCTATTTTAGTAGCAATTTGCATAACCTTAGACACATCACCTCTTTTTACTGCACACATTAATATAAGTTTATCTTGATTTGTATACATTCCTTTACCATAAAGACCAGTTGTTCCTCTTTCAAGACTTTGTCCTATTTTCTTAGCAATCTCTTCATTCTTTTCAGATACTATAAAAATCAATTTTGTAAAATCAATCCCCTCAAAAAATATATCTATCATTTTTCCCATTAAATATATTGCTATCGCAGAATATAACCCAATTTCGATTTCTTTAAAAAATAATACATTTAATGCAACAATTACTACATCTATAATAATTATTATATTTCCTGTTTTCATAGAAGGTTTATAAATCTTAGCAAAATAGCTTATCATATCACTTCCCCCTGTTGAGCTATTTACCTTTAAAATTATAGCTGTTCCTATCCCTATTATTATGCCTCCATAAATACATGCTAAAAATCTATCATTTGTCAATGGTTTAAATTTGTCAAATATATCAATAAAAACAGATATTGCAATTGTACCTATTATAGATTTTATAAAAAATGTTTTTCCAATTTTAAAAATAGACATTAAAAATAAAGGAATATTTAATAAAACTATTGCAGTTCCCATTGGTATTTTTAATAAATAATACATAATAGTTGCTGCCCCAGTTATTCCACCTGATGATAATTGATTTGGTAATAAAAATTGCGCTACACCAATTGCCATTATTAATGCTCCTATAATAGTCACTAATATTTCAGTTAGTATTTTTTTAAAATTAAATTGTTCTTCTACATGTTTTAAGTTCATAATTTCTCCTTTTTTAACAGTATTTGTAATTTACATTTTTTTATACTTATTACCATTAAAAAGTATAAACTTATGAACTATTGCAAATTATTTTTTTATAAAATTTCTATTTTAGAAATATAAAAATATCTTACACTTATTTAGTAAGATATTTTTATTAAACTATACTTTTATTTTGTTTTTCTCCTTATCTTCTGCACTATTTTCTTCTTTAAAATCTTTATATACTTTTGTTATATCTATCTTAGATTTTCCTTGTTTTACTTTTTCGTCTTGATTTATTATTAAATCAACATCATAATAGTCTTTTAATTTTAGTACATTTTCTTTTTTATGTCCTATTACATTATTTACATCAGTTGGATTTACTGTTACTTGTACTTCTTGTACTTTAACATTCAATTTCTTTATTTTTTCAACTATTGCATCATACCACATTGATGATTCCACTAATTGTCTAAATGCTGGATGATATGGACCTGCTACAACTTCACTTTTTTCTGAACCTGGCTTTGTTATCTCATCTGTATTTTGCAAACCTACTCTTATTATATCTATTTTTTTATTTGCAAACATTCTAACTAGTTCTTTACATGTTTCTATTGCTTGTGCTAGTGGTAATGGCTTATATATTCCTTCTTCATATTCTTTTTCTAATTTTGTATTTTTTACTACTAATACTGGATATATTCTTACCATTTTTGGTTTTAATTTTATTAATTTTTTAGCTGTTTCTATTTCATCTTTTCTTGTACTTTCTGGCAATCCTACCATCATTTGATGTCCTAATATAAAGCCATTCCATCTAATTAATTTTGATGCTTTTTTTACATCTTCAAATGTATGTCCTCTGTTACTTCTTTTTAATATATAATCACTTGCTGATTGAACTCCAAGTTCTATTGTTTTTACATTATATTTTTTTAATCTTTTTAATATTTCTTTTGTAATATAATCTGGTCTTGTTGATATTCTTATACTTTCTACTTTTCCTTCTTTTATGTAAGTATTTGCTAACTCTAATAATTCATTTTGTATTTTCTCATCTATTGCTGTAAAACTTCCACCATAAAATGCTATTTCAATTTGTGAATTTTGAACTTTTATACTTTTTAGGTAATTATCTATTATATCTTTTGCTTTTTCTTTTGTCATATTTGTTTTTTGACCACTTATTGATTTTTGATTACAAAATATACAGTCATTTGGACATCCTAAATGTGGTACAAATATTGGTATTACATATTTACGTTTCATAGATTTACCTCTTTTCTATTTTAAATTTTCTAATGCCTTTTTAGCAGCTTGCATTTCTGCTTCTTTTTTGCTTTTCCCCTTTCCACTTGCTAAAACTTGATTATTTACAGCTACTTGTGCCTCGAAACTTTTATTATGGTCTGGACCTGTTTCATTAATTATTGTATATTCTATTTTCACTTCTCCTTCTTGCTGTAATTTTTCTTGTAATACAGTTTTATAATCTTTTGTTCCTACATGTTTTGTTGCAAATTCTATTTCATCTTTTAAGTTTTCTATGATAAATTTTTCTGCAACTTCTAATCCACCATCTAAATACATTCCAGCAATTAATGCTTCTACACTATCTGCTAATATTGCAGGTCTATTTTTTCCCATATTTATTATTTCTGATTTGCCTAAAAGTAAAAACTCTCCAAAGTTATGCTTTTTAGCAACTTTATGTAAGCTTTTTTCACACACTACTGTTGCTCTTACTTTTGTCATCTCTCCTTCATGTAGATTTTTATAATGTAAATATAGATATTTACTAGATATAAATTCTAATATACTATCTCCTAAAAATTCTAATTTTTCATTGCTTTCTACATTTTTTTCATTTGCATAAGATGTATGTGTAAAAGCTGTTTTTAATATTTCTTTATTTTTAAATGTATAATTAATTTCTTTTTCTAATTCTTCAATATTCATATTTCACCTCTTGTTTTTACCATTATATTATATACTATTTTACGAAATTTGCAATATTTATATGAGGAAACTTTTATTTATTTATTAACATTTCGAACAGCTAATTTAATGTTCAAATAAACTTACAATATTAGAAATATTTTCATGTAATTTTTGAGCGAAATTTGTAGACAGAATTTTTTTTATATTGTATAATAGACATGTATATTATTAGGGAAAGTGAGGGAATATATGTGTTAGATGATAAAAATAATTCTATAAATCAAAAACAAGATAATAGAAATTTATCTGATGTTTTTAAAGAATTGCAACAAATAAGATATGCATCTACAACTAATCAAGCTGTTAATGCAAAAGTTGAAAAACAATCTAAACAAAAATCTAGCAAAATGCATAAAACAAAAAAAGTTGCCTTTGTTTCAGATAATAATTCATTTTATCAAAATAAAAGAAGTGTTAAACTTTCGAATTTAATCATTGTTCTTGCAGTTTTGATTTTAATTATCATTGCTGTTTTTCCTAAAAATGTATTTTCAACAGAAACTGCTAATGAAGAAGAACAAGATGATGAGAAGATAGTTGAAACAGCTACTATCCCATCTGATTTTGAAATAAATAGACGTGCATTAAATATGCAAAAAATCATTTCTGAAAATTCAAGCTTTGAAAAAGTTAAAGAACAAGTAACTGAGCAAAGAGATATAGATTATGAAGTACAATCAAAAGCCAATGGTTCTCTTCCAAGAGGTGAGCAAGTAGTTATACAAGAAGGTGTGATTGGAAAAGAAGATGTTTCATTAGTTAAAACATATGAAAATGGTGAATTTATAGAAGAAATTATTTTGGACAAGCATACTGTTCAAGAACCTGTACCTGAAATTTTAGATGTTGGTACTTCTGATTTCTTAGC
Source organism: uncultured Clostridia bacterium (assembly GCA_944387495.1). Lineage (GTDB taxonomy): Bacteria > Bacillota > Clostridia > TANB77 > CAG-508 > CAG-269. The sequence goes on from CALXFD010000010.1 coordinate 34,648, forward strand.
AAAACTTAAAATTCATCTTGGTGACACTGTTTACCTAACTTCTGATACAGTACTAAGAAAGGAAGCAAAAGATGATTCAGAAGAAGTTGCAAATATTAAACAATATCTAGATGTTAAATTACTTGAATTACCTAGTGAAGATTGGTGTAAAGTTTCTTTTGATAGTGTTGAAGGATATTTACCTACAAAGAATTTAACTTCTGCTTATGTAACGCCTAACATTATCGAGAAAAATAGAATTCAAAGAATTTTAATAAAAGTTAATATAGACATGGAATTAAATAAATCTAGTGGATTAACTTTAAAAGATTATCAAAAAATATTTAAAGGAATGTCACAAGACAAAAATAAAATATTTGAGGATAATGCAGAAGTATTCTACAATATAGATAAAAAATATAATGTAAATGGTATATTTATAGCTTCTATCGCTATACATGAAAGTGCTTGGGGAACTTCTCAAATAGCACAAGACAAACATAATTTATTTGGCTATGGTTCTTATGATAGCACACCTTATGAATCATCATTTGAATTTAATACATATGAAGAATGTATAGATACTGTTGCTAAGTCATTAGTTAAATATTACTTAAATCCATCTGGTACAAAAATCTATGATGGTGAAGTTGCTAGTGCATGGTATTATAATGGTCCTACTTTAAAAGGTGTTAATACAAGATATGCAAGTGACCTAGATTGGCATAATAAAGTATATTCTTATATGGAAATGTTATATGATAGACTTGATTAATAAGTGAGGCGTCAGTATGAAAAAAATTAAAGTTAAAAATCATAAATTAGTACTAACTATATTAATATTAATTTTATGTATTTTATCTGTTTTATATTATGATTTAATTTTTAGAGAAACATTTGCGAGAGATTTATTCACTAATCAAGTTGTTGAATTAGCAGAAGCAAATAAAAACCCTATTTTTAAAATACAGAAAATTATTCTATATAGCGGTGCTAATGCTATTGATAATAGTGAAAATGAATCTTTACAAGATTTAAGTATATTGCAGTATACAGATATTGCAATATACTTAGACAATACTAGTACAATATATGATATGACAAATGAAAATACTATTAAAGAATTATATATTGACAATATAGATATTAAAACAGGTTCAGATAAAGGACATCAATATATTAATTATAAAAATGCATTAGATTTTGCTAAGTATAAAGATATTGAAGAGCCAGAAAGTGCTCAAATCGAGTACAATATAGTTACAAATAATGATGAAAATGATAGTACAGATTATTCAAAACCAACATTTTACTCTGACTGTTCAAATCCAATTACTTTGGAATATATGAATAAAGATATTGTTACTAATTATGCACCTTCTGATAGTTCTAATACTATTTCTTTTAATGGTAAAGTATTACAAGAAGCTGGTATTAATCTTGAAGATGTTAATTATACTTTAAGTTTTAATATAAATTTAGTTAATAATTTGAATGAACACTTTGTTTGCACTGTTAGATTAAATGTTGATTTATCTGGCGATGACGGAGGAATTTATAAAGGATATAAATATGAAAATAACTCTGTTTCAGGATATGAATATAATTTTATACAGACATCTGTAAAATAAATTTTTAAATAAAGACATTGTATTTAGTTAATAAGTATAATGTCTTTATTTTTTAGCTTGTAACATCTTGACAATATGCAAAATATTTGTTATTATAGTAATTGCTTATTCGCAGGTATAGTTTAGTGGTAAAATGAATCCTTGCCAAGGATTAGTTACGAGTTCGATTCTCGTTACCTGCTCCATTAATTTTATAAAATAGTTCTATATTTTATAAAACAGCATATAATTAAATGAAGATGGCGATATAGCCAAGTGGTAAGGCACGAGTCTGCAAAACTCTGATCCCCGGTTCGAATCCGGGTGTCGCCTCCAATAAAAAATCTTGTAACTGTTTAAAATAGTAAGTTACAAGATTTTTATTTTGGAGTTAATATGTTTTATACTATTAAATAATATTTATAAATAATCTAATCCCCTATCGGCGCATAATCATCTGTTACCACTTCTTTATCACTTTCAAAGTTTTTTATTTCATTTTCCAATAATTCTTCATATTCTTGTGTTTTTTCTTCATTTATTGAATTTTCTCCCTTAAAACCAACTAGGATTAAATTTTGTCTTTCTTGGTTATTAGTTTCTGGTCTTACTTTAAATATTTTTACACTATCAAATACAGCTTTATATGTACTATATTCATACTTTATAAAATCTGTTTCTTCTCCTTCAAGTGATGATATTATATTTGTAAACACAATACCATTTTCATTCAAATTTTCATATGCTTTTTTCATTGCTTCATATGTTGTTAATTCAAATGGAGCATTTACTCCTTTAAATGCATCTATTAATATAGCATCATACTTTTTGTCATTATAGTTTAAAAAGCTTCTTCCATCTGTTGTATATATTTTTAAATTTAGATTAGTTGTATCTAATCCAAATTCTTGCTCTGATATTTCTGTCATTTTACTATCTATTTCTACTACATCAATTTTTTTATTTTCATATTTTTCTAAAAAATGCATTGGATATGTATATGCTGCTCCTCCTATCATTAATACATCATTTGCATTTTTGTTGTAATATTCAAATAAATCATAATATTTTAGATATTCTGCTCCCATTTCTCCTGTTTCTTGATTTATGTAGGATTCTAATCCTGTATCTACTTGTAATGTTTTATATTTATTTTGTTCTGTTGCTACTTCTGTTACCCATATTCTACTATATTCTGAATCTACATCTTTTATTATGTCTGGATTATTTATTTTAAATATATAACCTCCTAAAAAATTTAAGGCTATTATTACAATTAATTCTACTAACATTAATATATAATATTTTTTAGTTTTATTTTTTAATAGCATAATTGATAATATCCATAATAATATTGAGCATCCTAAAACAATATTTCTTACTCCTAAGTTTGGTATAAGTATAAATCCTGCAAAAAATGTGCCAAATATGCTTCCTATTGTTGATAATGATGAAATTTTTCCTGATGTTGCTCCTATATTATCTATATTACTATTTTTTAGCTTTACTGCTATTGGTGATACTGCTGCTAATAAAAAGCTTGGTATTCCAAATACTATTGTTGCTGATAATATTGCTACTATTATTAATTGTTCTAAATATTTAGCTAATGTGTTTACAAATACAACTTCTAAAATAGGAATTAAACTTGTCGCTATTGCTGCTATTGATAAATAGTTTGATAATATATTTATATCATTTTCCTTATTTTTATCTGCTACTTTTCCTCCTAGCCAATAACCTATACTCATACTTGTTAGCATAATTCCTATTATACTTGTCCATATTAAATTGGAACTTCCTACATATGGTGATAATATCCTTGATGCTATAAGTTCTAAAATCATTGTTAATGCTCCACTTAAAAATACAGTAATTTCTAGCTTATATTTCTTCATATCTCCTCCGTTTACATCTAAATTTCTGATTTCATTTACTTTGTAGGTTCTTGTTTATAATTATACTTGCTTTTTATTTTTTGGAGCTAATTACTTTTTATTTTTAGTCTTTTTAGTTTTTGAAGTTCTTTTTCGTGTAGTCTTTTTCTCTACTTTATTTTCTTCACTATTTTCGTCCCACTTTTCACCTTTTTTAGGCTTATTCCATGATATATAATCACATGATTTTGGGTTGTTCTCACATATATAATAATTTTTTCTTCTTTTTGTTTTTCTAACTTGTACTTTTCCTCCACATTTTGGGCAAGGTACATCAATTGTTTCTACTATTGGTTTTGTATTTTTACATTCTGGGTAACCTGGACATGCTAAAAATTTGCCAAATCTTCCATATTTATATACCATCATTCTTCCACATTTTTCACATGGTACATCTGATACTTCTTCAACCAATTCTACATGTTCTAATTCTTTTTCTACTTTTTCTATTTCTTTTTCAAATGGTCCATAAAATTCTCTTATCATTTTTTTCCATTCTTCATGTCCTTCTGCTATTTCGTCAAATTCATTTTCTATTTTTGCTGTGAATTCTACATTTATAACATCTGAAAAATTTTCTGTTAATAATTTATTTACTACTTTTCCTAATTCTGTTGGTACTAATTGTTTTTGTTCTTTTTCTATATATCTTCTTTCTAGTATTGTTGTTATTGTTGGTGAATATGTACTTGGTCTTCCTATTCCTTTTTCTTCTAATGCTTTAACTAAACTTGCTTCTGTGTATCTTGCTGGTGGTTCTGTAAAGCTTTGTTTTGGGTTTATTTTATTTAAAATTACTTCTTCATTTTCTTGTAGTTCTGGTAAAATTCCTTCTTCTTCTTTTTCTTCATTATCTGTACCTTCTACATAAAGTGTCATAAAACCTTTAAACTTTAAAGATTGACCATTTGCTTTAAAATCATATTCATTTGCTTTTATATTTACTGACATTGTATTAAATACAGCTGGTGCCATTTGACTAGCTAAAAATCTATTATAAATTAATTTATACAATTTATATTGGTCTTTTGTTAAACTATCTTTTATTTCTTCTGGTGATATATCTATATATGTTGGTCTTATTGCTTCATGAGCATCTTGTGCATCTTTCTTTGCTTTGTAATATCTATTTTCATAATAATTTTCTCCATAGATTTTTGTTATTTGTTGTTTTGCAACTGCTCTTGCTTCTTCTGATATTCTTGTTGAATCAGTTCTCATATATGTTATAAGACCTACTGTTCCTTTTTCTGGTATTTTAACACCTTCATATAAACCTTGGGCTACTGACATTGTTTTCTTTAATGTAAAGCCTAATTTTCTTGATGCTTCTTGTTGCATTGTACTTGTAGTAAAAGGTGGCGCAGGAGTTCTTTTCTTTTCGCCTTTTTTTACTTCATTTACTATATATTTTGCATTTTTTATATTTTTCAAAATTTCGTCTACTTCTTCTTTTGAATGTAATTCTTGTTTTTTTCCATTCTTACCATAGAAACGAGCTTCAAATTCTTTTTTATCTTTTTCATCATGTAATTGTGCATATATATTCCAATATTCTTCTGGAATAAAGTTTTCTATTTCATTTTCTCTATCCACAATTAATTTTACTGCAACTGATTGTACTCTACCAGCTGATAAACCTCTTTTTACTTTTTTCCATAATACAGGACTAATTTTATATCCTACTATTCTATCTAATACTCTTCTTGCTTGTTGCGCATCTACTAAATTGATATCAATATCTCTTGGCTCTTTTATAGCTTTTTGAACTGCTGATTTTGTTATTTCATTAAAAGTTACTCTTGTGATTTTCTCTTTATCTTCATCAAGTATTGTAGCTAAATGCCATGCTATTGCTTCTCCTTCACGGTCAGGGTCAGTTGCGATATATATTTTTTTTGCTTTTTTCCCATCTTTTTTTAAGGATTTTATTAATTCTCCTTTTCCTCTTATATTTATATATTTAGGTTCAAAATCATGTTCTATATCTATTCCCATAGTAGACTTAGGTAAATCTCTTACATGTCCCATAGATGCTACTACTTTTGTATTTCCTCCTAGGAATTTTTTTATAGTATTGGCTTTGGCTGGTGATTCAACTATAATTAATTTATCTGCCATTTATGCCCTCCTTATTTTTTCTTATTTTCTATTATAGTATTCTAGCTTAAATTTTAATATTTTGCAAGTTTTATTCAATTAATAATTTGAACTAGTGGGCAAAAGTTTAGTATATTGCCCACTTCCAGAGTGAACTATATAAAATATTTATGCAGTGACGAATGCGACCGGAAATAGCCGTACGCATTCTTAGCAACAAGTAAATGAGGGCGCGTCCTCACGAGAGGCTCGTTTACTTTTGATTAGAATGCGTAGGCTATGAGAGGGAAGCCGAGGAACGGAATAAATATTTTATATAGTTCACTCTGGAAGCGGGCGATATACTAAACTTTTGTCCACTAGTTCAAATTATTAGTTGAATTTTATATTATTTAATGTACTTATTAAAATTCTTGCTTACTTAAATCTGTCAAAATATATTCAGCAGAAACAGGTGTAACATCATTTTCTTTAAACATTTTTAAGATTTTTTCTATTTGCACTTCATCATTTGATAAAAACTCTATTTCTTTTGTTTCTATTTCTATATCATTTTGCATATAAGATGTTTTTACTATACTAATACCATATTTAGGCTTATTTTGTCTTAGATTATTTTCCTCGTCACTTTTTTTATAATATTCTAATTTTATAGGATATTGTATCCCTGCTTCTAATAATTTTTCTTTTTCTATAAATTTGCCTCCAAAAAATGTTCTCATAAAATCCTCCTTTTTTCATTCGTACCTTTCCATGATACTCCTAGACTGGCGAATTATCAAGCATTTTTCATCGCAAATTATTTCAATAAATTCTATTTTTTGATAATATATTTTTCTATTCGATTTATCTTTATGATATTTTACTTTTTTTGCTATTTTTATTTTATTATATTTTTAGAAAATCTTTATAAAAATTATATATATTATTTTTAATTAATTTATTTTATAAATTGTTCATCTTAATATTTTTTATTGAAATTTTAACTTTTTATTTGATTTACTAATCTATAATGTCTAACACAGTGTCGTTATTTGTCATATTTTTCTTATTTGATAAAATTTTCTTGTTTTTCCCTATTTTTCGATGGACTTAGACATTTTTTGCATTGTATAATAAATATAATAATATTTTTTATCTCTTCTATTATTTACTTAAAAATAGTAGTAATCTTTTATTATATTACTACTATTTCTCTTTTAGCTTTTTATTATATTCCTTGTTTTAATCTTAAATATCCTAATTCTTCCCAACTATTATATGCTAAATTTAATCTAAATAATAATTTAGGTTTAGGTCCTGCCCTATTTTTATCTACAATACATGAATAATATCTTACATCTGGGTCTTCAAATTTTTCTAAGTTATAATATTTAGTGTCTACTTCTTTTAAAGAATATTCATATTCTTCATATGTATCTCTATTAATTTGTTTTATTAAGCATAGTGTATCTAATACTTCTTTTACTGTTCTACTTACTGCTAAATCATTTACATCTAAGTTTATTGGTAAAGTTTCTTTTTCTGCTAATTGTAATGATGAACATATAAATATTCCAAAGTTTTGTGCAATATTTGACAAAATTGTTGCTGTTTTCTTTATTTCTTCTCCATTTCCTATATTGTCAGTATCTGTTTTTAATGTATCATAAAATACATATTCTATTTTTTCTTTATAATAATAATTTATAATTACTTTTTTTAGCTCATCATTTGTATGGTCTGTTATATTTATAAAGTAAATAGAATTATTAATTTGTTTATTTACACAATCTGTGGCTTTTATAGTTTTAACAAATTCTGATGATTGTTTTGCTAATCTTTTTACAAAATCTTTTTGCTTTTCATCTTTTTGTTTTACTATAAATCCTTGTTCATCAACTTCAACTTCTTTTGGGTTATCTGCTTTAAATTTAAAATCTAATATTTCATTTTCTGATTTATGTAATACTTGTCCATGTAATTTTTGTATTTCTGGATTATTAATTATTGTTGTTATTAAGCATAATTTCATTTTTTCTTCTGACATTTCATTTGAAATTACTAATACTTTTTTATTATGCACAAATGCAGTATATGCAGCCAAATTTATTGCAAATCTACTTTTACCTGAGTTTGATGGCATCGCATATGCCATTGTTTCCCCTTTTCTTATTCCTTTAAATACTTTTGTTAATATTGGGAATGGTAAGTCTAGTCCTGTTGTAAGATTATTTTCTCCCTCTTCTAAAAATTTTGTTAAATCTTTATTTAATATTGATTGTTTAAACTTTTCTGTTACTGTTACTTGATTAACAGCACTCTCAACTTCTTCTACTGACATTTTATCATATAATTCATAATTTATGATATCTACTATTTTATCTTGTATACTTTTTATTGGATTGCTTAAATAATTTTTTCTAAGTACAAATAGCTTTTTCAAATCTCTGTATACTATTTCCATATCATAATTTTCATTTTGAACTAATTTTTTTAATTCATATTTTAAATTATATGCTTCTTCTGTGTCTTTTGAAAAACTAAATCCTTGTTTTGCTATTTCTGGCGTATATGCTCCACCTTCTGTAAATAAAACACTTTTATATAAATTTAATATTTGTGGGTCTTCAAAAAAACAATCTTCATATAAAAAGAAGTATCTTGAAATTGATTTTGGGTTTGTTAGTAAAAGTCCTAAAAATATATGTTCTAATTTTATATTACTTAATTTTTTTGGTATTATTCCATCATTTGCTTCTTCTTTTTCTTCGCTTGCAGTTTTTCCTATTGTCTTTCTAACTCCTTTTATTTTTGTTTTACTATTATTTAATTCTTCTATTTTATTTATTGCTTCTACATATTTTTCTTGTTCTATTAATTCTTTAATATCTTCAATTTGAGTTTTATTTCTAGAAGTTACTGGTATTTTTTCTATTAAACTATATATTCTATCAATTTGAGCTTTTCCCATAATACTTACCTCATCTCCTCATCTAAAATATATCATAAAAGTTCTTTATCTACAAGTTATTTAAAAATTTTCTTTATTTCTCAATTTATATACAAGTTTTTCCCTTTACTATTTTAATTATAAATTATATAATAAATATTAATGAAAGAAGGTTATATATGAATAGTCAACTACAAAATGCGAAAGCTTTATTAAATAAATTTTTTGGTTATGAGAATTTCAGACCTGGTCAAGAAGAAATTATTAAACATATATTAAATAATGAGGATTGTTTAGGTATAATGCCAACAGGTGCAGGAAAATCAATTTGTTATCAAATACCTGCTATGCTTTTTGATGGTATTACAATAGTAGTTTCACCACTTATTTCTTTAATGAAAGACCAAGTAGATAGTTTAAACCAAGTTGGAATACCTGCTACATTTATAAATAGTACACTTACTAGTAGCGAATATTCTCAAACTATTATAAACATTTTACACAATGTTTATAAAATAATATATATTGCACCAGAAAGGCTAGATACTGATAGTTTCTTAAATTTATTGAAACAATTAAATATATCTATGTTTGCAATAGATGAAGCACACTGTGTTTCTAGGTGGGGACATGATTTTAGACCTACATATACAGAAATTGCAAATGTTATTTTAAATTTAAAAGTTAGACCTGTTGTAACTGCTTTTACTGCAACTGCAACAGAACTTGTTAAAGATGACATTATAAATTTGTTACATTTAAAAGAACCTTTTACTCTAACAACAGGATTTGATAGACCTAATTTATATTTTTCAGTTGAAACTCCTGAAAATAGAAAAGATTTTATTTATAAATATGTAAAAGAACATAGTAATGAATCTGGAATTATATATTGCCTAACTAGGAAAACTGTGGATAATATTTATGATAATCTATTAAAATTAGGCATAAGTGTGAGCAAATATCATGCTGGTATGACGGAAAAGCAAAGAACTTTAAATCAGGATGATTTTGTATATGATAGAACTTCTGTTATGGTTGCTACAAATGCTTTTGGTATGGGTATTGATAAATCTAATATTAGATATGTTGTTCATTATAACATGCCTCGTGATTTAGAAAGTTATTATCAAGAAGCTGGGCGTGCTGGAAGAGATGGAGATATTTCAAATTGTGTCCTTTTATTTAACCGTTCAGATATTGTTACTAATAAATTATTAATTGAACAAGGTAATCCATATGGTGAACATTTTTCAGAATATCAAAAATTAAATGAAATGGTTGATTATTGTAATACTGATAAATGTCTTAGAAAATATTTGCTTGAATATTTTGGAGAAACACCTAGCTTTACTCAATGTGATAATTGCAGTAATTGTAATTCTGAAATTGAAAAAACAGATATCACAATTGATAGCAAAAAGATTTTATCTTGTATTAAAAGAATGCATGAAAGATTTGGTATGGGACTAGTTACAGATGTATTAAAAGGAACTAATTCTGCTAAAATACGAAATTTTGGCTTTGATACATTATCTACATATGGTATTATGAAGGATTATTCAAAAGATACTATTAAAAGTTTAATTTCTTTTTTAGTATCTGAGGGGTATATAAATTATGTTGGAGATAAATATCCAATTCTAACATTAGACATTTCTGCAAATGATGTGTTATTTAAAAATAAATCTGTATTTATAAAAAGAAAAATCGAAAAGAGCAAAGTTCAATCTAAAAAGACAAATGTTCTATTAAATTCAGAATATGATGAGAATTTATTTAATATTTTAAAAAGTGTTAGAATGGAAATTGCATCAAATTTACATATTCCACCTTTTATTGTTTGTACAGACGTATCTTTAAAAGAGATGTCCACATTTTATCCTTTAACTGTGGAAAGTTTGCTTAAAATTCATGGTATTGGTACAAATAAAGTTGAGCAATATGGAGAAGCTTTTTTAAGTGCAATTAGTAAATATGTATTAGAAAATAATATTGATGTAGAAGAACATTTGAAAAAGTTTTCTAATTATAATTCTGTATCTCAAAATGCTCGCCAAAGTTCTTCTGAAACTAGAACAAAAAAACAAGAAAAACCTCATAAAGAAGATACTAAAATTGTTTCTTATAATTTATTTAAAGAAGGAAAATCTATTGATGAAATTGTTGCTCTACGTAAATTAACAAAAAATACTATTGAAAATCATTTACTTGCTTGTTTTGAAGATGGACTAGATATTAATCTAGATAATTATTTACATACTGAATATAAAGCTCAAATTTGTAGTGCAATTAAATTACTTGGTACTGAAAAATTAAAACCTTTAAAAGAATACCTACCTGATGAAGTTAGTTATTTTGATATAAAATACTATATTATTGAAATGGAAAAGATGATAAAATAAAATTTATTTTTTAAATTTTATTTTATCATCTAATTCCATTTTTCCTGCTCTTGTTATTAAATTATATCCATATTTTTCTTTTAATTTGTCTATTGTTTTATCTAATTTTTCTTGTTTTTCATTCTTATTATCTGTAAATAAAGAAATTTGCATTTGTTCTTCATCTACTAAATTGTCTACTCTTAGACCTATTAACCTTATTTGACTTCCTCTAATATACATTTGGTTTAATAATTCTTTTGCCTTTGCATAAATTTCTTTTGTACTTGATGTAGAACTTGCAAGTTTTTTTTGGTGTGAAGTATCTTTAAAATCATGTGTACGAAGTTGAACATTTACAACATTAGCAAGCATTTTTTCTTTTCTTAGTCTATATGTTACTTGTTCTGTTAATGCAAGTAATATTTCTTCTAATTTTTCTATATTTGATATATTTTGTGATAATGTTATTGAATTCCCTATTCCCTTTGGTTTTTGTGGTTTATATTCTACTTCTGATTTATCTATACCATTTGCATATTCCCACATCATTAGTCCATGTTTTCCAAATTTTTTTATTAATAAATTTTGAGGGGTTTTTGCCAAATCTCCAATTGTTTTTATTTGCATATTATATAATTTAGGAACTGTCTTTTTTCCTATCATAAATAACTCAGATATTGGTAATGTCCACATTTTTGTTGGGATTTCGTCTTCAAATAATGTATGGACTCTATCTGGTTTTGTAAAATCTGATGCCATTTTTGCTAATAATTTGTTATGCGCAACTCCTACATTTACAGTAAAACCTAATTCTTCTTTTACTCTTTTATTTATTTCTTTTCCTTTATTTAATAATGTATCATTCATTAAATAATGTGTCATGTCTAAAAAACATTCATCTATACTAAATCTTTCTATTTTATCTGTATATTCTAATAATAAATTGTATAATTGGTTTGAATATTTTTTATATATTGTAAAATTTGAAGGATATATTTGTATATTGGGGCATTTCATTTTTGCTTGATAAATAGTTTCTGCTGTTTTTATACCAAATTCTTTTGCTTTTGGACTTTTGGCAAGAACTATTCCTGACCTTTTGCTTTCATCTCCTCCAATTATTGCCGGTATTTGCCTTATGTCTATTTTGCTTCCTTCTTTTAACATTTCTACTGCTGTCCAACTTAGGAATGCATTATTTACATCTACATGTAATATTTGACGTTCCATATTATCACCAATGATATTATAGAATATTTGTTTGCTTATGTCAACCCTTTTTGTTTTATTTATTTTATTATACTTAAATATTTTTGTTTTAATTTTCTACATTTATGGTATAATTTATATAAATAAATTTTAGGAGGTTTTTGAATTGAACAAAATAGTTGTAGTAGGTTGTGGAAATGTTGGAATGGCATATTGTTATTCAATTTTAAATCAAATTTTAGATATTGATACTCTTGTTTTAATAGATATTGATAAAGAAAAATTAGCTGGTAAAATTTTAGACTTAAACCATAGTCTTTTTAACCTTAATAGTTCTACTAAAATTGTAGCTGGAACATATAGTGATTGTTCTGATGCAGATATTGTTTGTATTACTGCTGGACCTAGCCAAAGAGCTGATAAAACTTCTCGTATGGAAGATTTATATAAGGCTAATGAAATTTTTAAAAATATTATTCCACAAATTAAAAATAGTGGTTTTAATGGCATTTATTTAATTGCAAGTAACCCATTAGATGTAATGACATATGTTACTTGGAAATATGCAGATTGTGCTCCATCTAAAATCATAGGTTCTGGTACTTTACTTGATACTGCTCGTTTAAGATATGTAGTTTCTCGTGATTATGATAAACCTATTAATGAAGTTACTGGCTATGTTTTAGGAGAACATGGAGATAGCCAATTTGTAGCATGGTCTACTGTTAATATTGATAAATTATCTGAATTTAATATGAATGCAATTTCTAATGAAGTAAAAAAAGCAGGGTTTGAAGTTGGTAAATTACAAGGTTTTACTTGTTATGGAATTGGTTCTGCTTTAAGTAGAATTACAAGAGCTATTTTATTTGATGAAAATGCAGTTTTACCTGTTTCAACATATAATGATGAATATGGTATTTTTATCAGTACACCTTCTATTATTGGAAAAAATGGTGTTATTAAAAATAATATTATGGATTTAGAGAATAGTGAATTAGAAAATTTCAAAAATTCTGTAAAATCCATTAAAACTGCTATTGGGAATTTATAATTTGAATTTTAAGTATTAAATTATAATTTCATATATATTTATATAAATCAATTAAGCTTTGCCAAAACGTTTTTATTTTTAATTTTTATTAATGTTTTAGCAAAGCTTTTAAATATATTTTATATAAAATTTTTTTAATTTTTATATTTTCTTACATAAATATTTTGCTTAAAAATTAAAATCCTATTATTTCTTCATAAATTTCTCTTGCAAAATTATCTGTCATACCTGAAATATATGATATTATACATCTATAATAATCAATTTCACTATTTAAATCATATATTATTTTATTTTTTAATCTTAACTCTTCCCTATTTCCATAATCATAATATGTATATACATATCCTATAAAACCTTTACTTAATTTTTCAGCTCTTTTAGATAATTCTTCAAGTTTGTTTATTGTATTTTTTCCATCATAACATTTTTTAAGTGTTTCATATATTTCATTTATTACTAAATTAAAATATCTTACAGATGGTTTTATTCTTTCAGATGTATATATATTTAAGTAATTAAAACGTTTGATTTTATTCATTAATTCAAAAGCTTCTTCTGAAAAACATAAACCTTTTTCAATACTTGAATTTTCGCATAAATCATTTACTAAATAATTTATTATAATTGTATTATTAATTTTTGCATTTTTTGAATCTTTTAATAAATCTTTTAATTCTTCTAAATGTTCGTCTAATATTCCAACAGTTATTGCATCTTCTATGTCACGACCAATATATGAAATTTTGTCTGCTACTTTAACAACACAAGCTTCCCAAGTATATGGTGCATATTGGTTTGGATGCTCATATTTGTTTAAATCTATAAATTCATCTCTTGGTTTTAAACCATTTTCATCAATTTCTCCACAATGCGAAATAATTCCATCTCTAACTCCATAAGTCAAATTCAAGTTTTCTTTAAACTTTTCTGAGTTTTCTAATGTTTCTATATTATCAACAATGTTTAAACCATTTTTCTCATGCCAAAATGTGGTATGTAGAGCTTTTTGGCTGATTGATGATAATATTCTTTCTCCTTCATGTCCAAAAGGACTATGCCCTAAATCATGTGCAACAGAAATTGCTTTTGTTAATTCTGTGTTTAGTCCTAAGTAATTAGCTATTGTGTAACTTATAGATTCAACATGTGTAACATGCTCTATTCTTGTGCAGATATGGTCATTATTAGGTGAAAAAAACACCTGTGTTTTATGTTTTAATCTTCTATATGCAGTTGAATGGATTATTCTTGTATAATCTCTTTCAAATTCACTTCTAATATCATTTTCTCTTCTATATAAATCTTGTTCTCTTTTTAATATATTGTTCCATTTTGGATTATTAATATTGGCAGAAACTTTTTCAAACTTTTTCAAATTTGTACCTCCTATTAATTTTATGATTATACTTTATCATAAAATTAATTTAAAATCTATGTTTTAATAAGTATTTATTTTAATTTAAGATTATGTTTAAAGATATAAACAGTTTAAATCTAGAAAATAAAAAACTTAATATGTTGTCCGCTCAAAAAAGTAATATCATAAATTTAGAATTTGATTTTTTTATTTTTAATACAAATAAATATTTGTTGAAATAAAAAATGAACAGTAGTATAATAAGAAAAAAACGGAGGTAGAAAAATGTTACATGTAATGAAAGATGATTTTGATGAAAATGCTGATGACATACTAAAATCAATAAATGAAATGCTAAGAAATAAAGAAAAAAGCAAAGATAATGATGAAGAAAATAATAAAGAAATAAAGGAGTAAATTATGGGAAAATTATTTGTAATAGATGGAACAGATGGTAGTGGTAAACAAACTCAATTAAATAAATTAAAAGAAAGATTTGATAAAGAAGGTATTAATTATAAAAGTGTGAGCTTTCCAAATTATGATAGTCCAAGCTCAACTTTAGTAAAGATATATTTAAATGGAGAATTATCTGAAAACCCAAATGATATTAGTCCATATATAGCTTCAACATTTTATGCAGCTGATAGATATATAACATTTAAAAAAGAATATGAAGAATTTTATAATAATGGTGGAATTATATTAGCAGATAGATATACTACTTCTAATATGGTTCATCAAGCTGGAAAAATTGCAGATGATGAAGAAAGAAAAAAATTTTTGGATTGGCTATGGGATTTTGAATTTAATTTATATGGATTACCTGTTCCAACAGAAGTATTTTTTCTAAATATGCCTACTGAATATGCTTTAAAACTTATGGAAAATAGAAAAAATAAAATAACAAATAATGATAAAAAAGATATACATGAAAGAAATCCTGAACATATGAAAAATGCATATATAGAAGCTTGCAAATTATCTAAAAAATATAATTGGGAAGAAATTAAATGTATTAAAGATGAAGAAATAAGAAGTATTGATGATATTCATGAAGAAATATATGAAAAAATAAAAAAATATTTATAATAAAATAATATCATTTTTCTTTGTTTATAAAAAAACTAGATAATTAAAGTAAAATTAAGATAAAATGAGTATTTTATAGTTTTTTAACAAATTAAAATATATTAGATGTTAAAAGTTCAAAAATAATCTTAAATAAAATTTGGAATAATTTTCTATTTATTGTATAATATTAAACAGATGGTGCATTATTCTAGTCATACCAAAGTTTATGAGGGTGGGGCTAAAAATCCACTAAAAGGCACATCGTTGAAGTTTCTTAGGATTGCGCGAAATGCCAGTTTTGTGTGGTCTTAGGGAGTAAAGAGATTAGGGTAATATGTAATGGCATACATGTGACTCCCTATTTTCGCGGAGACTTAAATTATAGTAATTTTAACTTTTTACAACAATTTAAGTGTAACCTATGTTGAGTGCCAAGACACAAAATACATAGTGTAGCCTGTTTTGAGTGAATGTATCGGGATTAACTTATATAAGTAAAATATAATTTGGCCAATTTGTGTTTTACTTTTGTTATGAAATTTCATTTGCAAAAGAAACTAATAAGCTTTTTAAAGGTATGTCAAGGAAAACTTCTAGAATGTTTGCTTAAAATCTGTAAGCATAGAAGTCTAGGGATTAAGGTGCAGATTTAAGTGGCGATCTGGTGTCTATTTTGTATTAAATAGATTTTTCCCTTAAACGGAAACGGTTCTAGCAGTAATGCTAAGCGGGAAATAGAGAAATTCAACCAGACCTAAACTGTAAAATTTACTTAGACTTTGACCATCAAAATTGAACATTAAATGGTTCTAAGCCATTTTTATAAAGGCGGATTTTATCCGTCTTAAATTTTATATAGAAAGAGTGAGTGATATTTATAATGAAATTAAAAGGAAAAAGTCCCTCGGATTTAGACAATAAAGAATATAAGAATAATGTAGAAAAAATAATTAGTAAAGAAATTGGAGATAATACTAATATTAATGCAAAATCAGCAGATTTAGATGAAGAAAAAGTTGTAAAGAAAAATAAGAAAAGTAAAGATAACCAAGATTTTAAATGGTTTATAGAAGTTTTTATTATGACATTTATTTTGTCAATGCTTTTTTCTTATATATCTACAAATGGTGTTTCTAATTTAAGTTTAATACCTGCTATTTTAATATTAGTAGCTGTTATAGGTGTTGGTATTATATTTGATATAATTGGTGTTGCTGTAACAGTTGCAAATGAAGAAGAATTCCACGCTAAGGCAACTAAGAAAGTTAAAGGTTCAAAGTCTTCAATTAAGTTAATTAAAAATGCTCCAAAAGTTGCTAATATATGTGCTGACGTTATTGGTGATATATGTGGAGTATTAAGTGGTGCAATTAGTGCTTTAATTGCTGTTAAAATAACTTCTCAATTTGGATTTAATTTTGACATGCAATTTTTATTAAGTGCTTTGGTCTCTGCTTTAACTGTTGGTGGAAAGGCTTTGGGTAAAACTGTTGCTAATAATAATTCTACTCCAATAGTTCATGCTGTTGGTATGTTAATTAATAAATTTAGCAGAAAACACTAATTTAGTATTTAATAATTTTGAGGAGGCTCTTTTATGAAAATATTGATAACAGGTGCTTCATCTGGTATAGGTAAAGATATGGCAAAGATTTTAGCTAAACCTGAAAATAGTTTAGTATTAGTTGCAAGAGATATGGAAAAATTAGAAAATGTAAAAAAAGATTTACAATCTCTTTGTAATGTTGAAATTATTTCTATGGATTTATCTGATGAAAAAAATTGTATAGAACTTCATAATACTGTTCAAGATATAGCTCTTTTAATTAATAATGCCGGGTTTGGCGATTGTGGTAATTTTAACCAGACATCTTTGGAAAAAGATTTGAATATGATTAAAACAAATATAATAGCATATCATATTTTAACTAAATTATATTTAAAAGATATGATGAAAAAAGATAGTGGCAAAATTTTAAATGTAGCTTCTATTGCTGGTTTTATGCCAGGTCCTTTAATGGCTACATATTATGCAACTAAAAATTATGTTGTAAAACTTTCAGAAGCCATACGAGAAGAATTGAATAAAGCAAAATCTCATGTTCAAATAAGTATTTTATGCCCTGGTCCTGTTAATACTAATTTTAATAATGTAGCAAATGTTAAATTTCATTTAAGAGAAGCTAATAGTATGGATATTGCTAAATATGCTATAAAAAAATTAGAAAAAGGTAAATTTTATATTGTACCTGGGATTGATATAAAATTAGGTAAAATTGGTGCAAAATTTGCTCCTACTAATTTGGTAAGTAAAGTTTCTTATATGGTACAAAAAAGGAAGCTATATTAATGAAATATATTTTATTTAGAATTTAGCATGATAAAAGCTAAATTCTAAATATTATTATATTTTTAAAGGCTTCCTTTTTTATATTATAATGTATATAATTTTAAAGTATAAATTTATATTGAAAATAGATTTATATTTTTTTGATTATATGCTAACATTTGGTTCATAACTTGTGTTTTATCTATAAATAAATTTACATTTGGTGGACTAAATGTAAAAACTATAAAGCAAATTAGGAAAAATAGTAATATTATTCCAGATAATGCTTTTGTTAAATTTGTACTTTGCTCTTCAATATGCATTATTTTATATGCAACATATTCTCCTAAAATTATACTTGCAATAAATGTTAATATATCTATTGTGAAAAAGTTTGTTCCTAATATTCCTGTATATGTATAGAAAAATACTATTATAAAACTTATTGCTGTAAATATTCCTATTGTTTTTGCTTCTAGATAATTATTTACTTCTTTTTTTAATATAAAATATTCAATTATTCCTAATAATAGCATTGGATAAAATACAAGTTTTAAATGTTCCCATACACTTTCATTTGTAGCACTAAATATACCTATAATCTTATTTTCTCCTGACCATTCATATGTAAAATGTAATAATGTTCCTAATATTATAGAAATTATTATTACTATTATTTGTGTTTTCAATACCTTTTTCATACCACTCCTCCTTCTTACACTTAATATATTAATATGAAGGAGTTTTTTGTCCTATTCTTTTTTTGCTATTTTTTATTTTTCTTCTCTTTCTTCTACACCTGTTGCTATTACTGTTACTACTATTTCATCTTGTAATGTATCATCTGTGAGTGTACCAAAAATTATATTTGCATCACTATCAACTAAATCATTAATAATTTGTAAACCTTCTCCAATTTCACTTAATTCTAGTTCTGAATTTCCTCTTACATTAAAAATAACACCTTTTGCATTATTTATTTTATTTTCTGTTAATGGATTTTCTATTGCTTGTTTTACAGCATCTAACATTCTTTTTTCTCCTCTTGCTGTTCCAATTCCCATATATGCCATACCTTTATATCCTAGAATTGTTCTGATATCTGCAAAATCTACATTAACTTCTCCTACTGTTGTAATTAAATCTGTAATACTTTTTATTCCTTGCTCTAAAACTGTATCTGCTTGTTTAAATGCATCTGTTATTCTTATTCTACTATTTGAAATTGCTAACAAATTATCATTTAAAACTATAATTAAACTATTAACATATTGTTTTAATTTTTCTATACCACGTTTAGCCTTAGCAGCTCTTGCCATTCCTTCAAATTTAAAAGGTCTTGTAACTATTCCTATTGTTTCAATTCCCATTTCATGTGCTATTTCTGCTACTACTGGTGCAGCACCCGTTCCAGTTCCTCCACCCATTCCTGCTGTTATAAATAATAAATCTGTATCTTTTAATATATTTTTTATTTCCTCTTTACTTTCAATTGCTGCCTTTTCTCCAACTTCTGGATTTGCTCCTGCTCCTAATCCTCTTGTTGTTTCTTTTCCTATTTGTAATACATTTTTTGCTCTTATTTTATTTAATACTCCTGTTTCTGTATTTAAATAATAAAATTCTACATTTTTTACATTATCTTTTATCATTTGAGTTACGGCATTGTTTCCTCCTCCGCCAACTCCAATTACTTTTATCCTTGGTATTCCCCCAAATACACGTCTTGCTCCAATTCCATCATCTAATTCTGGCTTTACCATTTTATTCCTCCTACATTTATTTCTAGTTTTATTTTTTCGTTTTCAATATACCATATTATATATGTTTTTTTGTTTTAGTCAATAGCTCTTTTATTTATAAATTAAATTATTTTGTCATTTTTTAGTTTTTTATATCATCTTTTTTTATTTTTTCTAATAGAGCTCTTTATTTTGCTTTTATATTATAACATATTTCTTGATTATTTCATATAAAATTAGGAAAAATAAGATTCCTTTTACAAAAGCTGAAAAATATTTTTTTAGCTGAAAAGATTTTAGACAAATTATGAACTTATTAAAAATGAAGAGAATATAAAAAGCCATTCTGATGAATGGCTTTTACTGACGCTTAGCGTCGGTACGGGTCAGGTCCTAATTGAATAAAATTCATTCAGACCCAATAAATAATATTATTTATAATATATATTATTCTTTTATATATTAAAATTATACACTAAATTTTGAAAAAAGTATAGTATTTTTACAAAATTTTTTATTTTCGTTGTGCTTTTTTTCTTCCAAACATTAATCCTACTGCTAGTAATATTAATATTTGTAATGCTCCTATCATTATTA
>CALXFD010000011.1 GCA_944387495.1 uncultured Clostridia bacterium
TATTCTATATTAACAATTTCCAATAACCTTTTCTATCTGATCCCACTCTTTCAATTATCCTTTTATCTTTTAATTGTTTTAAATTCAAAGTTATAGCAGGTCTACTTAAATTTGTTTCTTCCATCATTATTTTTTGTGTGATATTTGGATTAGATTTAATTAGCTCTATGAGTTTTCTTTGTGTTTCATTTATATTTTCTGTATAGTTTTCTGTATAGTTTTCTGTATAGTTTTCTGTATAGTTTTTATCGCCAGTATTATCTACTTCTTGTTCTCGACTATAATTTTCATTCATCAAAGTTACTTTAAAATCTGTTCTGTTTGAATAAAATTTTATTTTATCCTTATCTCCTAGTGCCTCATAAATTTTCTTAAATCCACTTCCACGTCTTTCCATAAAGTCTAATCTTTGAAATACATCTGCTATTATCGGATTTCTTCTTTTCGATGGAATATTTAAAATATCTTGATTTTGAATCATGGTTCCATCATACATTCCACCAGGAGATTCTATTTCTAATCTATCATCATAAATATCAATATGAATTTCTGCTCCTACTATATCATACATTCTATGAATCAAAGCGTTTACTAAAAGTTCTGTTATAACTCTTTCATTATAATCATAATATTCTACTCTTGTTCTTGGCAACTTTTTCCATGCTTTTTTGTTATGATTTTTTATAAAATTAAACCCATTTTCTAAAAGCATTATTAAATTACCACTATATTCTTTATCATCTACCGCATCTTCAAATATTGATGTTTTATCTAGTCCGTTCCATCTTGTGCAAAATATTCTTGATTGTAACAATGGGCATTGGTCTGAAAACAACACTCCTGCATAAGTTAGTTGCTTTTTTTCATCCATTAACCCAAAAGAAATAAAATCATTTTCTTCTAGCTTCTTTCCTGTCTTTTGCAGATATGTTGCTTTAAATAATGTAAAACTTAAATCATCAAAATTGTATTTAGATGGCATTGCATCAAATGTTAACTTTTCTCCTTTTGCAATTAATTCATTTATGATATATGTTGGTGCATTTACACTTTCATTTCCAATTCTAACAAAAACAATTTTATTTCCATCCGCCACATAATAATATGGTGTTTTCGTTCCTTGAATGATTTCTAATCTGATTACATTTTTATTATTTTGTGTAATTACAGATATATTAAAATTTGCTAATGGCTCTATTCTTGTTTTTATTAATTCACTTATTTTCTCAATATGTTTTTGAACATCTTCTAATCCAATAATTTCTCTATTATCATTTACTCCAAAGTAGATTGTTCCACCAATTCCATTACTAAATGCTGATACTGTTTTTAACCAACTTTTTGGCTTTTTATATTCTATTTCTTCTTTAAATTCTATTTCAGTTGTTTCTGCTGATAAACTTATTTTTAATTTCTCCAGTTTAATCACCTCTCGTCTAAATCTTTTTTCTCCATTCTTTTTTCATTTCTTGTTCTTCTCTTTCATCTGCTTTATCTTGTTCAACTTCAACTAGATATATTTTATTGCTAAATCCACCCTTTTTTTCTCTTTTCATTTGTTGTACATTTTTTAATTCTTCATAACTAATATTTTTTATTCTCATAATACTTTGTATTACTTCCATAACATCTGCTAATTCTTCAATAGCATTTTCTTCGATAAATTCATGTGCTTCTTCTAATAATTTTTTATTTAATTCTTTTATGTATTCCTCATCATCCATTATTCTCCATGTTGCTTTTCTTCCTTCCATATTATTAATATTTTCCGGAATTTTATCTCTTACTAATTTATTATATGTATATTTCATTTTTAAATTCTCCTTGCCAAATTCTTGTTTGCATTTTATCATTTATATCTTCATTTGTCAATGAATTATTACATAAAGGCAGGATTTGATTTCCTGCCTTTCTTTTTTAAAAATTTATTAAAATATATAAAGTATCTTCAATAGCCTTCATCTGTACTTCTTCATCTGTTTCCATATCAAAATTTTTTTCAGCAAATTCATCACTAAAATTCTTTTCCCTTTCTATTTCTTTTCCTGTATAAAATTTATACATTTCTTTTCCATATAAACCACTTATATATAATGAATCTTGAATAGTTAAAGGATGTTCTTTTTTATAATTTTCACTTTTACCTGTATATTTTAAACTTATTTTTGTTATTTTTTCACCATTTTCTTCACATTCTTCTATTTTATTTTCTATCTTTTTCGAAAATTCAAAATCTAGTTGATTTGCTCTTTTTAGTTGGTATGTGCTATTTATTATAGAATATACATTTAATATAAAATAAGCTATTAGTACGATTAATAAAGAATTTTTTATAAACTTATTTTCATTTTCGAATTCACATGTGCAATACATATATATTAACATCGCACTAATACTTTCACCTATTGGAAGAGTAGTCCTTTCTAGCACATTCATTGGAAGCATTACAAAAATACTTAATATATATGATAAAAACACAAAAAGTACATAAAAAAATGTATTGTTTTTATTTTTTACAGTATAACCATATGAAATAATTATTATTATCAATGATATTGTTGCCCATGCATATCTAGGAAATAAATAAAACGTATTAAATAATAAATCTATAACATCTTTAATATTGTATATAATCTTATTTATTAAAGAATTTTCTAACCTATTTGTCAATGGTAGATTTGTAATAATTGGCACTATACACACTACTATAAAATTTATCAATGTGGCTAAAATTATTATTACAGCACATGGCAAAATTTTCTTAAAGTATTCTTTATCAATTTTCTTGTTTTCCAATAATGTTATTAATATAGCTGTTGCAATATACATTGGAATTGTTCCCTGATAACAAAATACTCCAATTAACGCCAAAATAAAACCTATTTTTTTATTATTCTTTATCAGAATGTTTTCTAATGATAGTAAAAATAGAAATATACTAGCACAAATAATAAAATTATCTATAAATTTAGCAATATCTACCATAAGGAAATTAAAAATATATAAAAAACTTAATATAAAGGTAATTATTTTGTTTTTTATATTTTCAGTTTTTTTGTATCTCTCTATAAATTGTTCTATTTTAAGTACACATAATGATAAAATTACTAATGATATTACTAAATCTATTATATAGAGAACTTTTATTGAAGGATTTATCAGTCCTATTAGTACAAATATAATTGCTGAAAATAATCTTCCATCTCTTATATATGCATCTTTTGTTGCATATTCTGTATATCCTTGTATAAAAATTCTTTCTGTATCTTTTGAATACATTCCCGTTAAAAAAATATGAAAGCATATAATTGCTAATATTATTGCAAATATAATTATTAACCATTTTTCCTTTGTTACTTTTTGCTTTTCCATATATTCTCCTATTTTATAATTTATTTCATATTTTTACATAAAAAAGTGTATTAAAGAACTATAAATATAGTTTTCAATACACTTCATTTTTAACTAGTTCTCAGGTTCAATTAAACCATAATTTTTTCCATCTTTTAATTTATGTATAACATTAACCTTTCCTGTTTCAACATTTATAAATGTTAAGAAATTGTGTGATGGGATTTCTTGTAGTTTTAA
The DNA here is from genome assembly GCA_944387495.1 of uncultured Clostridia bacterium. Lineage (GTDB taxonomy): Bacteria > Bacillota > Clostridia > TANB77 > CAG-508 > CAG-269. The sequence goes on from CALXFD010000011.1 coordinate 3,592, forward strand.
TACTGCATCTTCTGGTGTTATTGGTTTTATTTCATAATAAGATGTTTTTATAATTTCATTTGAGATTTCTGCAACATGGTCATTTGAAACTTCCATTGTTTTAATGCTTCCTTCTCTCATCATTTTTTCTTTTTTTGTTTTTGCTTTTCTAATTTGACCTTCTAAAATATCAATATCTTTATCTATTGATGCATACATATCTTTATCTTCTGTTACTGCTCTGTATCTTTCTCCATTTGCTATTACACAAATTTCTGCAATTTGCTCATTTTTTTCTGTTTTTAAAGTAACATCAGCTTCTGCATTTTCAAAATATTTATCGATTCTGTCTAATTTTTTTTCTACATAATCGTTTATTGCATCTGTTATCATTAGTTCCTTTCCTGTTATTTTTATTTTCATAAAAATCGCTCCCTTCTTCTTTTATGTTTTGTTTTTATCTACGTACTTTTATTATATATGTTATTTCTTTTTTTTTCAACCTTTTAGTCAATATTTTTATGTTAGTAATAAATTTGTCTTTTAAAATATTATTTTTATTTCAATTTTTTCATTTATTATAGTTCTCCTATAAAAAAAGTTTGAATATATTTATAAAATATTTTCAAACTTTTTAAAATAATTCTTCTATTTTATATTCTCTTTCCATTTTTTCATTAAAGAATAGCTTTGTAACTAATTTATATTCTTCTAGTGATTCATTTTTTAAGTTAAATGAAAATAGCTTTTTTGCAGGTGCTGATATTGTATATTTTATAGCATTTATTGTACTTTCAGATACATAAATTGCTCCTTTATCTTGCCTACTACATGGTTCACATTTTAAGCCATTATCTCTTATGCTAAAATATTGTAGATTTTCTTTTTCTTTGCAAGATACACATGCTTGTACTCTTGGTGTAAATCCTAATATACATAGTAATCTTAATTTGAAAATTGACACAGTTAATTCCATATCTTTATCTGTTTCTGAAATTGTATATAATGCATTTAAGTATAATTGTAAGATATTATAGCAATTTTCATTTTCTTCTGTAACATCTTGTATTATTTTATTCAAATGTATTGCATATCTTAATTTATCTAAATCTGTTCTTAAATTATAAAATATTTCTATTGTTTCACATGAGTTTATATGATATGTATTTGTTCCATGATACATCAAATATTCTCCAAAACAAAATAATTGTGTACCTGCAAGAAGAGCACTTTGTGGTCTTCTTGCCCCTTTTGCTACACATGATATTTTGCCAAAGTTTGGTGTAAGCATTGTTAACATTTTGTCATAATCACCCATATTATTTTCTGCAATTATTATTCCTTTTACCTTTGTTGTTGCCATTATTTCTCCTTATATTTTTATATTATATCTATAAAATTTCTTTATTTTCTGTTTTTTCTGTATTATCAATAATATTTTTAGCATCTTTTTGTATATTATTTTCTATATTCTCTATTTGTTTTAACTCTAAAAATGTATTTATATCTCCTGTATTTTTAAAAGTATCCCAAGCTATTTTTTTAATCATTTTTATTCATCTCCATTCTTAAAGGATAACCTTTAATATTATCTTTTGTATTTTTTTACATTTTATACATTTATTTGTTACTTATTTTCAATTGTTAATTTATCTTAGTTTATATTTTTTGGATTTCTTTTGTTATTTCTTTATTGTTGTTTAAATTTATTTACTACTGATTGGTTATCAATCCAATTTTCTTGAACTTTTACCCATGTTTTTAAATTTATTTTTATTCCAAAATTCTGCTCCATATCTATTCTTGCCGCTCTACCTATTCTTTTTAGCATTTCTCCATTTTTTCCTATTATTATCCCTTTATGTGATTGCCTCAAACAATATATTGTAGCTTCTATATCATATATTTCTTCACCATTTTTATTTTTTCTTAATTTCATTTTCTCAACTTCTACATATATTCCATGTGGTACTTCATCTTGTAATAATTTTAAAGCTTTTTCTCTTATAGTTTCTTCTGCAAGTTGCCTCATTGTTTGGTCTGTATATTCTTCTATATCATAATATGCAGGACCTTCTTTTAGGTTCTTTTCTATTTCATCTAAAATTATTTCCTTATATTTATTATTTAGTGCAGAAATTGGTATAACAGCTTCAAATGGATATTCTTTTCTATATATATCTATTAAATTTAATAATTTTTCTCTTTTTATTAAATCAATTTTATTTATAATTAAAATTGTTTTCTTATTTGCTTCTTTTATTTTTTCTAAAATAATTCTATCACCTTTTCCAATTTCATCACTAGTTGCCTCTATAACAAATAATACTACATCTGCATCTGGAATATTTGAAAATGCACTTTCTACCATTGTCTCATTTAATTTATGTTTTGGTTTATGTATTCCAGGAGTATCTATAAATATTATTTGAGAATTAGGGCGATTAACTATCCCTTTAATAACTGTTCTTGTTGTCTGTACTTTATTTGCAATTGCTGCAACTTTTTCTCCTACTAATAAATTTAATATTGTTGATTTTCCTACATTTGTTCTTCCTATTAATGCTACAAATCCTGATTTGAATTTTTCCATAAATTATTATTCCTCCATTTTGTTTTTGCTTAAATTTTTATTACTTTTATATTATACACCATTTTCTTGCTAAATTTGTAGAAAATGCAGAAATTCTTTTAACTTTTTTAAATTTCTAAGAGTTCGCTCTTTTGAGATGGCTTAGGGGGGATAACATTATATTATTTTTTTATAATGAGCTTGTGTGGGGACCGACAAGTTAGAAACTGTTATGAAATGTCCCGTACCAATAACATTGTCCTAAAGCACACCTATTTCATTACAGTTTCTTACGCAGTTGGGACGAATTATAAAAAAATAATATAATGTTATCCCCCCTAAGCCATCTCAAAAGAGCGAACTCTTAGAAATTTAAAAAGTTAAAAGACTAGTATATACTAGCCTTTGTAATAATTTATTTTCTCTATGCATATGCTTGACGCTTTCTGAAATTAAGTAGATTTGTAATTTCTTTTTCTCCTTTAAGTCCTTTTTTAGTTTTCTTAGCTCTTTCTTGTTCAAGCTCTCTTTTTTGTTTTTCTGCCATTGATTGACAAATAGCTTTTTGATATGTAAAATGTGTATCTTGTGCAATTTTGCTCCAATTATATTCATTTCTAACTTTATTTTTCGCTTTCTTAGTTATATCTGCACATAATTTGTGGTCATATAATAATTCTAATATTGAATCTGCAATTGAATTTGGATTTCCACAATATGTTTTCATTCCATTTTCTCTATGTTGTACTATTTCATTTAATCCACCTATATCTGATACTACAACTGGATTTTCAGATAACATTGCTTCTAATGCTACTATTCCAAATGGTTCATAAGTACTTGGAAATACTGCTATATCTGCTGCTTTATACATTCTTTGTACATCTTTTCCATTCATATAACCTGCAAAATATACTTTGTTACCTATGCCCATTGCATTTGCTTCTGCCTTCAACTCATCAAGCATTGCACCTTTTCCACAAATTACAAGTTTTGCATCATGATATCCATTTAAAATTTTAGGCATTGCTGCAATTAAATGTTGTACTCCTTTTTCATATACTAATCTACCCATGAATAATATAATTTTTTCATTATCCATTGCAAATTTTCTTCTAAAATTGTAATCTCTTTCTATTCCATTAAATAGATTTAAGTTTACTCCATTTGGCACTACATTTATTTTCTCATATGGTAAGCCAAATAATCTTTGTAATTCATTTTTCATGTAATTGCTATTAACTATAACTTCTGATGCTTCATATGTAAGCATCCATTCTGTATCATTTATATATCTTTGTGTTTCATCATGTATTCCGCTATTTCTTCCAGCTTCTGTTGCATGTATTGTTGCAACTATTGGAATATTGTATGAATTTTTTAATGTTTTAGCTGCATATGCCACTAACCAGTCATGTGCATGTATAACATCAAAATTTCCTTCTTTTGCAATAATTTCATTTGCTTTTGCAACTAAATTAAAGTTTAATTGCATTATCCAATCGATAAAGTTGTTTGGGTTTATCATATAATTATCTACTCTATATACTTTTACTCCTTTATCATCTTCAAAATATGGTGCATCACCATCTTTGTATGTAACTACTGTTACTTCATGACCGTCTTTTAATAGTGTTCTTGATAAATCATATACAACTCTTGCTATTCCACCTACTACTCTTGGTGGATATTCCCATGTTAACATCAATATTTTCATTGATATACTCCCTTTCATATTTCATTTTCTTTCGTTTTTTGACAATTACACATAATTTAGTATATTTTATACAAAATTTTTCAAAATGTAAATGATTTTTTGAAATATTTTTTATTTTTTTGTAATAAAAAAAGAACCAAGTTATTAACTTGATTCCCTTCTCTATAATCTAATTATTTGTTTCTACTGGGTAAACACTTACTTGTTTTTTATCTCTACCCTTTCTTTCAAATTTTACATTTCCGTCTACTAATGCGTATAAAGTATCATCACTACCTTTTCCTACATTAATTCCTGGATGTACTTTTGTTCCTCTTTGTCTTACTAGGATATTTCCTGCTAAAACAAATTGTCCGTCTGCTCTTTTTACACCAAGACGTTTTGATTCACTCTCTCTACCGTTATGGCTGCTACCTTGACCTTTTTTATGAGCCATGCTTTCTCACTCCCTTCGGTTTAGAATTTTATATTTCTCAAATAAATTCTCTATTATTTTTATGTGATTTAATTAAGCTTCTGCTTTTTCAGCAACTTTTTCGCTTGCTGGTTTTGTTTCTGCTTTTTTAGCAGATGTTTTTATAGATGTAATTTCTACTTTTGTATATGGTTGTCTATGTCCTTGTTTTCTTCTATAATTCTTTTTAGCTTTCATTTTGAAAACAATGATTTTTTTACCTTTACCATGAGAAACTACTTTTCCTTCTACTTTTACACCTTTAACATAAGGATTTCCAACTTGTACTTTTCCATTATCTGAAACTAATATAACATTATCAAAAGTAACTTTTTTACCTTCTTCTGCATTTAGTTTTTCGAAAAATACAACATCTCCTTCTGCTACTTTGTATTGTTTTCCACAGCTTTCAATTATTGCGTACATTTAAAATGCACCTCCCTTATTTGTATACTCGCTAATCCTTAAAAAAGGTAACTACCTGAAAATAGTGTTTTTAAACCTTGACTAAGCGGATTACAGTTATTGATTTTACCATAAATTACATTTTGTGTCAAGCGATTTTGAAGCTTTTTTCCGGTAATTTTCATCAATTTTTAGATAATATGGATTTTCTTAATGTTTTAAGCTCAAAAAAATGGTATACCTGTATAGTGGTATACCACGCTAGTGTCTTCAAAAAATTCTTCCAGGTTTACCAACCCGCAATAATTTTTTGAAATTATTATCTTGTTATACTATTATCATATTTTTTGATTCTCTACTTTTCATAATCTTCTACTCTTTCTGATTTTTTGGAAAGATAATAATATGTCTCCAATTTTAAATTTGTACATTTCAAGTGTTTTTTATTTACATAATCTGATTAGCTACTTTTCCTCAGCGTTCAGTCCTACAAATATAAAGCTGACCTGAAACCGAAGTCATCGTAGCTGTAAGAAGGGGTACCGTAGCCACGATAAGAAGCTGGAATGCCGTCACCTGTAAGGTCGTAACGGCCACCTCGAGTAACTCGAAGAGTGCTATTGCAAGCTTCCATTGTCCATTCCCAAACATTTCCTGCTAAGTCATATATGTTTTTTACTGCATAATTTGCATTTGAACCTGTTGTTGTTGGAGATGATTGATTATAATATCCTTTTCCTGTTGAATTTGCTACAAATGAATTATTTGTATCGCAACTTCCTGCTGTATATGCTGGGTCGAGCCATGCCATTATTGCATCCCATTGTATTCCATATATTAATGTACTTGTTACTCCATATTTCTCTTTATCTGCATACATTCCTTTTGCTTTTTCTACCGCTCCTCCTGTTGGGTCTGTCATCGAATTTCCCCATTTTATATAGTTATATACATTTTTTCCTTGTTTGAATACAACTTCATCATCTATATTATTTTTATCTGCGCTAGTTCTTTCTCCACTTTCTGTTCCTGCCTCATATCTTGCTACATAAAATCCATCATGGTCTAGTACACTTTGTTTCATTGCATCATATTCTGTTTGCTCTGTTGCATATCCTTTTGAATATGGTTCGTTACAAGAAGATAAATATGATTGTAAATTTTTATTAGCATACCCTTCATATCTCTTAAATGCACTATCATCTTCCACTGGCACCCATACAAATTGATTTCCTACTAATGTTTGGGCTACTTCATGGCTTGTTCCTTTATCTTTATCTGCTGGATTATCTGATATTACTATTCCTTCTTCTTTTGTTCCTCCTACATATACAAATCCTTTTGGTATTGTTACTCCTTCTACTACTTCTTCTTCCTCATCATCTGGCACTTCTCCTGTTTCTGGTCCTTTTATTGCCCCTGTGCTTTGGTCTATTGTATATTTATGTCCATTTTCAAATGTTACTGTTAATGTTCCACTTCCACTTGCTTCTCCTGTTGAATTTAGTTTGTCTAGTTCTGCATTTAATTCATCTGCTGTTACATCCTCTGCTACTTGGTCTACTTTATTTGCTTTTGCTGCTGCATATGCCATTTTTATTTCTTCTTCTTCCTGGGCTTTTCCTGTTTCTTCTTTACTTTCTGTTGCTTTTGTTAATATTCCATTTTCCCCTGTTAGCATTGCTATACTTACTCCTGCTAAGATTAATAGCACTATTATAGTTATGACTAAGGCAATTAGCGTAATTCCCTTATTAGAATGTTTTTTTAACTTTTCTTTTTTTACATTTGTTTTTTTCATTCTCTTTTTTCCTCCCTTTTTCTTTTTAGTTTTTCCCTTCAACTATTTCTCTCCTTCTTAGTTGAAACTTAGTTTTATTTTAGTAAATCTCTTAAACATTAAAAAATAGCAAAATTAAACCTATATTTTGTATACATATAATTTATAAATATATGTATATAATCATACTTATAGGTTTAATCTTGCTATTACTATTAATGTATTTATATTTTTTAAACTTTTTAGAACTTCTACTAATTTTCTAACTTTTACTACTACACTATTTAATACTATTTTTCCTATTATTTCATTAAAGTGTAGCTCTCTCTCTCTCTCTCTCTCTCTCTCTCTCTCTCTCTTACAGCCATAAGGCTTTCGCTTTTAGTGTTTTTCTTTTGCATTTTCTTTCTCCTATTTTTCTTTTGTTTCATAATATCATTTTATCTTGTACTTTTCAACATTTGTAACCAATTTGTAATATTTACAAATACTTATAAGGTATTACTTTATTTTTTTCATCCAAGTTTATGATATTATCATACATACATATAATTGCACCTTCACCAACTTTTTTTACTCCTTCAAGTACTTTAAAATTTTCTATCATATCCTTTGAAGGTTTTGCTGTTTTCTTAATTTCTATTGGATATAATTGTTCATTTTGTTCTATAATTAAATCTATTTCTCTTTTTTCTTTATCTCTGTAAAAATATACTGGTGGTCTTAATTCTCCACTATTATAATAACTTTTAATAATTTCTACAATAACATAATTTTCAAAGAAATTTCCGGCCATTGTTCCTGCTTCTAGTACTTCACTAGTTTTCCATTTTGTTAAATATGCTGCTAAACCTGTATCTAAAAAATATACTTTTGGTGTTTTTACTGCTCTTTTCATTATATTATTATAATATGGTTCAAGTATATATACAATATTAGAAGCCACTAATATAGACAACCATCTCTGTGCTGTTGGTATAGTTATTCCTACTTCATTTGCAATACTATTTAAGTTCAATAATTGTCCTATTCTACTTGCTAGTGCTGTCATAAATTTCAAAAAGCTAAGAGTATCTCTTACTTGTGTTAAGCTTCTTACATCTCTTTCAATATATGTACTTACATACATTGCATAGAACATCTCTGTATCACTTTCTTCTTGATATAAAGCTGGCATCGTTCCTTTATGAATTATATTCCATATTTCATCATAAGAAACTTCTGTTTTATATTCCTTTCTTTTATCTAAGTATTCTTCTGTTGGCATAAACGGTTCATTAAAATCTATTTCTTTTATTTCTCTTAAACTTAATCCCAATAAATTTAGAATCCCTACTCTTCCAGCTAGACTTTCACTAACATCTTTCATTAAGTCAAACTGTTGTGAACCTGTTAAATAGAACATAGCTTTATCTTCACTGCTATCTACTGCAATTTTTATATATCTTAATAAATTAGGTGCATATTGTATTTCGTCAATAATAATTGGTGGCTTATTTGCTTTTAAAAATAAATCTGGTTCTTCTACTGCTGATTGATTTAAAATCATATCATCTAATGTTACGTAATTTATATTTGGTTTCATATTTTTTAACATTGTTGTCTTTCCCACTTGCCTTGCACCTGTTACTAATATAGTTTTAAACATCTTTTCTTGTTTTTTAATTACATTCTCAGCTAATCTTTTTATATATTTCATAGTTTCATCTCTTGACTAATATAATATCTAATATTATTATAGTCGTTATTTTTTAATTTGTCAATGTCCAATTGGGGACGTTTCTTTTTGGACATTTTTGTCCATTTGGGGACACTTCTTAAATCTTCGAGAAGATTTCAATATCTTGAAAAATTTATTTTTTCTGTATGTATATATGTTCCCCCCTATATTGCAAAAAAGATGCATCAGAATGCATCTTTTTGTTAAAATCAATATTATTTTTTATTCTCTATTTCATCTAATAAGTCCTTCATAAATTCATCTACCGCCTTTGCTCCAATATCTCCCTCTTCTCTTGAACGTATTGATACTGTATTTGCTTCAACTTCTTTTTCTCCTACTATTAACATATATGGCACTTTTTCAAGTTGTGCTTCACGAATTTTATATCCTGTTTTTTCGCTTCTATCATCAACTTCTACTCTAATTCCTTTTTCTTCATATTTTTTTGCTATTTTGTGTGCATATTCATGTTGATTATCTGTTATTGGTAATATTTTTACTTGTACTGGTGCAAGCCATGCTGGGAATGCTCCTTTGTATTCTTCTATTAAGAATGATAAAAATCTGTCAAATGTTCCTAATATAGCTCTATGGATAACTACTGGTCTATGTGCTTTTCCATCTTCTCCTATATATTCTAGTTCAAATCTTTGTGGTAATAAGAAGTCTAATTGACATGTTGATATTGTAACATCATGACCTAATGCTGTTTTTATTTGTACATCTAATTTTGGTCCATAAAATGCCGCTTCTCCTTCTGCTTCATAATATGGTATGTTTAATTCTGTCAAGATTTCTCTTAATTGATTTTCTGCTATTTCCCACATTTCGTCATCATCAAAATATTTTTCTTTATTTTCTTTGTCTCTTAAAGATAATCTAAATGAATAATTATCAAAACCAAAATCTTCATATACGGAAAGTATTAATTTTACAACTTGTCCAAATTCTTCTTTTATTTGGTCTGGTCTTACGAAAAGATGAGCATCATTTTGGCACATTTCACGTACTCTTTCTAATCCACATACACTTCCACTTGATTCATATCTAAAATCATGTGCTAATTCTCCTATTCTTATTGGTAAATCTCTATATGAATGCATTTTATTTTTATATATTAACATATGATGTGGGCAATTCATTGGTCTTAATACCATTTCTTCTGTATCCATTTTCATAACAGGAAACATATCTTCTTTGTAATGCTCCCAATGTCCACTTGTTTTGTATAAGCTTACATTTGCAAGTGATGGTGTATATACATGTTTATATCCTAACGCAATTTCTTTGTCTTGGATATATCTTTCTAATATTCTTCTTATTGTTGCTCCATTAGGTAAATACATTGGTAATCCAGAACCAACTAATTCATGTGTCATAAATAATTCTAATTCTTTTCCTATCTTTCTATGGTCTCTTTGTCTTGCTTCTTCTAGTAAATCTAAATATTCTTGCAACATACTTGCTTTTGGGAAAGATATTGCATATATTCTTTGTAGCATTTTATTTTTTTCGCTACCTCTCCAATATGCACCTGATGATGATAGTATTTTTACTGATTTTACCTTTCCAGTACTCATTAGATGTGGTCCTGCACATAAGTCTGTAAAGTCTCCTTGTTTATAGAAACTTATTTCTTCCCCTTCTGGTAATTCTTCTATTAATTCTTGTTTATATGGTTGTTCTTTCATTAATTCTAATGCTTCTTTTTTTGGAAGTGAAAATCTTTCTATTTTTATGTCTTCTTTTATTATTTTTTTCATTTCTTCTTCTATTTTTTCTTTGTCTTCATCTGTAAATGGTTTTTCTACATCAAAATCATAGTAAAATCCATCATCTATACTTGGTCCTATTGCAAATTTAACATCTGGAAATAGTCTCTTTACAGCTTGTGCCATTATGTGTGATGTTGTATGCCAATATGCTTTTTTCCCTTCTAAATCTTCTTGATTAAATGTGTGAATTACTAAATCACAATCTTCTTGGATTTCATATCTTAAATCTTTTATTTCTCCATTTATTTCTCCACATGTTGCATTTCTTGCTAGCCCTTCACTTATTTTTTGAGCTACATCAATTATTTTAGTTCCTTTTTCAATTTCAATTTTTGAGCCATCTTTTAAAGTAATTTTTAACATAATAAAACCTCCTTACATTTTTTGTCCATCTTGTATTTTTATTTGCTTTTATTTTATACAATAAAAATACTCCTATGGACATTTATAATATCCATAGGAGTGCTATATATAACACGGTTCCATCCTATTTTTTACTTAATTTTAAGATTATAACGTATCTTACACGTTTGGCTTATTCACCAAAAACTTGAAGAGGTAGTTTTTCAAATATGTTTTCCTAAGTTAGCTTCCAGCCTATGACTAACTTTCTCTATTGGTAACCTTTATTTTACTTTTTCTCTTACTTGTTTTTTATATACTGTTTTAAATTGCATTAATTTAAAACTTATTTATGTTATAATTTTAATACCTTTTTGCTGAAAAGTCAATAAAAATTGCTAAAAAAGAAGAGCAGATTTTATTTCTGCCCTTCTTAAATATTTCAAACTAAAACTAAAAATTATAAAATAAGTTAAATTTAACAATAAACAAACTAACTAGCAATTAAAAAATTTCCTTGCTTCTTTGATGAAATTCTTATATCTTTCATCTTGTACATTAATTATTGTATCACATTTATACGAATTATATCTAAACCGTATGTATGAGCAATAATTAGACGTGTTATCGCAGATTTCATAATGCATAACCGTTATAAAATCTTCTTTATCTGTCGCACGAAATACATGGTCACCTACTTCCAATGCAATTTCATTACCTTGCTTCTCTTGGAAGTCTTTCGTGAAAATTTTATTATATTGCTTTTTTCCTAGTCCTTTTGAATAAACTAGGAAATTATTTTTCAAGTGTACATTTGGTATATATGCCAACTTGTTTTTTCTTATTTTTTCAATGTTTTCTTTTTTTACATTAAAAATTAAATTCGGCATATCTTTTTCATTTTGACCTATGTATCTCGCATTTATTCCTTTTAATATTGCTTTTATGCAGAACATTTTATCAGATGTTAATAATTCAGTACCTTCCCTTTGAGAAGATTTCATTATCCTTTCATCTGGACTATTTTGCTCTTCTAAGCTTTTTTCTTCAAAGAGCTTAAAAAATGTTATATTATTCAATATAATGTGTAACATCTTACATGCTCCTTTATGTTGGTTTTTCTGCAACATATCTAGCTCATCAAGCAATATGTCTGTTATCCCTATGATATATCCTTTTTGAATATATTCTTCTAGTATATTAAAAAAGTTCTCTATTTGACAGATTGAAGTATCTATCATAATAACTTTTTGGGTATGCTGTGCTTTGTTTTTTATCAAATTACTCTTTACTTCTTCTTCAAACATTAAATAATTTGATAATATCTTTTTTATGATGTAATATGAAAATCCAGTATTTTCTTCTAGCTCTTTTAAATTTTTACATTTTTTGCTTTTTTCAACAATTGTTATAGCTTTTTCATAGCTAGATTCAATTACAGTTTTATCTTGTTTTTTACACATTTTTAGATTTTTAAAAACAATCGCACGCTTATCTGGAAAGTTTCTTAATGTCCGTCTTATAGTATCTTTACCATACCCTGTTTTTTCCTCAACTTCTTTCATTGTTCTGCATATTTCACTTGCCTTTTCGATTTCTTCGTACCGTTTTTCCCATTCTTCTTGCGATATTTTCTTCATTTTGTCCTCCTCTTGTTTTTAGTTTGAAATATTTTGTGTCTAAAAAAACAGACACGTAAAAATATGAAACCTAATTTTATTTTTACATATATAGTATATCATATTTACATAATTTTGGCAATTCTTTTTTAGGCAACCAAGCACTCATCATTTAGCTTTAACACTCTTATATATTTTCGATTACATATTCTCCATTATTTTTTCATTCTCATAAAAAATGAGATAGAAAACTTTTAAATATTTCTACCCCAAATATTTAGCTTATTTAAAATTACGTTTGCTCATTTTTAATTTTTGAGCAAAATATATTTACTTTTATAATTCATTATTATATAATATCAATTGTTCAAAATTTAATTTCATTCACGCTTCCATAGCTCAGTTGGTAGAGTGCAGCCTTGGTAAGGCTGAGGTCACCGGTTCAATCCCGGTTGGAAGCTCCATTTTTTTAATCATTAGATAAATTTTTCATTGCTTTTTTTCTTATTCTTTGTATTGCATTATCCACTGATTTTACTGGTGAGTCTAATTTTTGTGCTATTACAACATAGCTTTCACCTTTCATATATCTATCTAAAACTTGTTTTTCAAATTTACTTAGTGATTTGTCTATTGATTTTTCTATTTCGTCATAATATTCTTTTTTCATAATTGTTTCTAATGGGTCTTCTACTGTTTTACTGTCAAATGTGTCTATTATTTCTGCTCCATTTTCTTCATCATTGTTGTATGCTGATGCATTTAATGATAAATATGAATTTAATGGCATATGTTTTTGTCTATTTGATGATTTAATCGCTGTTATTAATTGTCTTTCTATACACATATTTGCAAATGTTTTAAATGTATTGTTTTTTTCACTATTAAATGTTTTTATTGCTTTAAATAAGCCTATAAGCCCTTCTTGAACTATATCTTCTTTTTCTGCTCCTATCATAAAGTATTTCCCTACTTTTATATTAACTATTTCTTTATATTTGTCCATTAAATATGTAAGAGCTTGCTTATCTCCCTGTCTTATTTTTTCTATTATTTGTTCATCTGTCATTTTTATATATTCATCTGTTGAGAAAAACACATTTTCATCTTGCATTGTAAAAAATCCCTCCGCATGTACACTTTACAAGTATTATATACATTGAATCTATTAATGTCAAGCATTTTTGTATTAGTAGTTACTAAAAAAATAGTTCTCTGGATAAACATTTCCAAAAAACTATTTTTTAATTTATTCACCTAATTCTTCTTTAAACATTTGCCATACATCATCTGTTTGCATTCCATATTGCCATGATGCTACTCCTGCTAAGTTATTTTCTTTTATTAAAGAAACTTTTTCTTTTAAAGATTCTACATCTTCTATCCACATTTTATTTATATTTCCGTCTTCTTCATATTCTACATAATTTTGTTTTACATCATCTTTCCATTGTTTTTCTACTTCACTTGGTATTGTTCTTTCGATATTTTTCATTGATACTGTTGTTTTATCTATAACATTTCCTGATGAATCTTCTGTCCATAGTCTTGTGTAAAGTGGTACTGCTAATATCAATTTTTCTGGTTTTATTTCTTCTGTTTGTAAAAATTTTGTTAAGTTTAATTTAACCCAGTCATATCCTGCATTTGTTCCTGCTTTATTACTAGATACTCCATTTTGGTCATATGCCATAAATATTATATAGTCTGCTACATCTCCTATAACATTTCTATCAAAACATAGTGACCATGTTTCAGCCCCATCTGGTGCTGTTACATCAACACTTGTAACTAGTCCTATTTCTTTCATTCTTGGTGTTAGTTCTATAATAAATCTTGAAAACATATCTTTGTCTTCTTGTTTCATATTTTCAAAATCTATATTTATTCCATCTAAGTCATATTCTACACATACTTTTATAATTGCTTCTATTAAATTTTTTCTTATTTCATAACTATTAACTATTTTAGATGTTATTTCTAGGCTAGAATTTGCAGCTGGTGCATTTGAAAGCATTGGCCATACTTTATATCCATTTTGATGTGCCCACTCTACATATGCTACTCCTTCACTTCCTGCATTATCTACAAATTTTCCTTCTTCACTAATGTAGAAAAATGATGGTGATACAACATTTACTCCATCTATTGTTGTTCCTTCTCTATTTGGTGCTGATGCAACTTCTGAATAATAATCCCATGTTAAATTTACTTTTCCTTGTATTTGTTTTTCTTCTTCTAAATTTTCTCTTACTGTATATTCATTTGCTAATTTTTTAGTTTTGATATAACCAATTTTTCCTCTTGATGTCCTTATTCTTGAATAGCCATCATCAGATGATATTACTATTACATCTTCACCTTTTTCTAATCTATCTATTGTTTTTGCAATAAAATTTGTAGATGATTTTACTGCTAAATTGCTTGTAACTACTGCCTTTTTTTGTTCTCTATCAAGAGAATCCATTGTTACAACTTTACTTTCTTCCATATGTTCTATTTCTATATTATATACATCTTTCATTTCTGAAACTGGAAGGTATGTTGTATCATCTTTTTGTATTGCATGTGCATATATTTTTTTATTTGAGCCATTTATATTTATTATATTATCTTCAAATCCTATTTCTGCTATTTTTTTATCATATGTTGTTATAATGGTATTTGATTCTGGTTCTGTATATATATGTTTATCAAAAAAATTTGCTACATCATCTTCTGATAAATATATTATATCATCTTGAATTAATACTTCATTTTTTAAATTTGATGTTACATTTTTATTATTTATTACTAAATTTGTAGTTTTGTTTTTATCTAAAATTATATAGTTACTTGCAATCATTGCAATTGTGAATATTACTAATAGTGCTAAAATTGTTATTGCTGTTCTAATTATAACTTTTTTTCTTCTTTTTATTTCATCTGGTGTTAATCTTTTTTTTGGTTTTTTTTGTATTCTTGTTCCCTTTTTCATAATTCTCTCCTTTGTTTTTTATTACATATAATAATATAACATAAATTTTAATTTTGTAAAATAAATTAATAAAAATTTAATTATTTTTTCATTTTTCTTAGTTCCTCTTTTTGTTCTTTTGTTATTCTATATGATTCAATTGCTTTTTGGATAGATTTATTATATGTAAATTTAGCTAAATCACATGTTTCTAAAAATTTTTTGGTTAAATCATAATATTTTACTAAACATATTGAAATAGCCCACGCCACTGCCATTTGTACATAATATTTATCACTTTTTATTTTATTTAATATTTCTAAGTCTTGTTCTATATATTTGTCATTTATAAAATGAACTAAAATCATTACAACTGCAAATCTATTTTCAAATTCTTTGTCAGATAATAAATATTTTTGTATATAATTCCACATTTCTTCTTCATATTTTTTTGTCATTTTTAATCCTGAACAAAATGTGTCACATATCGCCCAATTATCTATTTTAGGTACAAAGTTTGAAATATAATTAAAAAATTCTTCTTTACTTAAATTTTTTTCTAAGCCTATAATCATTCCTTTTAACATTATTTCTTCATAATATTCATCATCAATGTTTTCTTGTAAAATAGAAATATTATATTTTTTTAATAAATTTTTAGCATAATTCCTAAGTACTGGTACTCTAACTCCTAAAATTGTATTTACATTAGGACATAATCCACTATGAAATTCTTTATATTTTGTATCTGCTAATTTTTTTAGTTCATTTTTTATTTCTTTTCTTATTATGTTTTTTTCCATTTCTTCTCCATATTTTAATTTTTTATTTATTTTAAATTTATACCACATTTTTATCATCAAATAACATATTTGTCAATTAATATATTAACCTTTCTGATAGTTTAAACTGAATTATATCAAAATATATTTTTTCTATTGCTTTTTATTATATTTATTTGTATACTTAAATAAAATAAATGAAAGGAGATGTTATTAATTTATGGAAGACAATAATGTAAATGTTCAAAATAAATTATTTGGAAAAACCTTTTTTTGGATGTTTCTAGGTTTACTTGGTTCAGGTTTAATTGCTTGGTATACTTATTATTCTGGACTATATTTTGAAATTTTAATAGAAGATTCTTTTTCTACGTTACTTATCCTTGAGCTTGTAGCTGTATTGTTATTTAGCTTTTTATTTAGGAAACTTCCACCAATTGTTGTTGGTATTTTATATTTTGTATATGCAGCTTTAAATGGTGTTACACTTTCTGTAATATTTGCTGTATTTGAGTTGGGCTCTATTATTTATTTGTTTTTGGCATCAGCTATAATATTTGCAATTTTGGGTATTATTGGATATAAAACTAATAAAGATTTAACTAAATGGAGTACTTACTTAAATGTATTTTTAATTATAGGAATTCTTCTTAGTGTATTAAATTTATTCATTTTAAAAAATCCTACTTTTGATTTAATATTAGATTGGATTATTTTAGCTATATTCTTTGGAGTTACTGTTTATGATATAAATAAAATTAAATTATTACAGTTAGAAGAAGGAATTAATCAAGAAAAAGTACATATTTATTGTGCAATGCAATTATATTTAGATTTTATTAATATTTTCTTACGTATTCTTTCTATTTTTGGAAAACGTAGAAATTAGAGTTTACAAAGTAAAAAAATAAAACGTTTTGGATAATTTTTTAATTTCAAAACGTTTTATTTTTATTCTATTATTCTTCCTCTTCATCAAATTGGCTATTATATAAATCTGCATAAAATCCATTTTTAGCAAGTAGTTCTTCATGTGTTCCTTGTTCTACTATATCACCATGGTTCATAACCAATATTAAATCTGCATTTTTTATTGTTGATAGTCTATGTGCTATTATAAAACTTGTTCTTCCTTTCATTAGATTATCCATTGCTGATTGTATTTGTATTTCTGTTCTTGTATCTATTGAGCTTGTTGCCTCATCTAATATTAGTATTTTAGGGTCTGCTAAAATTACCCTTGCAATTGTAAGTAATTGTTTTTGACCTGCTGATATATTTGTTGATTCTTCATTTATTAATGAATTATATCCATTTGGTAATGTTTTTATAAAGTGATGTACATGTGCAGCTTTTGCGGCTTCTACTACTTCTGTGTCTGTTGCATCTTCTTTACTGTATTTAATATTATCTTTTACAGTTCCTCCAAATAGCCATGTATCTTGTAAAACCATTCCAAACATTTTACGAAGTTCTCCTCTGTTAAAGTCTTTTACATTATGGCCGTCAACTAGAATTTCTCCATCTGTTACATCGTAAAATCTCATTAATAGTTTTACCATTGTAGTTTTACCAGCACCTGTTGGTCCAACTATTGCTATTTTTTGTCCTTCTTTTACATTTGCATTAAAGTCATTTATTATTGTTTTTTCTGAATCATATCCAAATTTTACATGTTTAAATTCTACATTTCCTTTTAATTTTGATGTATCAATATTTCCTTTTGCTGTTATTTCTTCTTCTGGTTCTTCTAAGAATTCAAATATTCTTTCTGCTGCTGCAACCATTGCTTGTAACATGTTTGATATTTGTGCTATTTGATTTATTGGCTGTGTAAATTGTTTATTATATTGTATAAAACTTTGTATATTTCCAACTGTAATTGTTCCTTTTATTGCCAAATATCCACCTGCTACTGCCACTCCTACATATCCAACATTTGATATAAAGTTTACTATTGGGTGCATTAAACCTGATAAGAATTGTGACCTCCATGCAGATTTGTATAATTCATTATTAGCTTTTTCAAATTCTCTTGTTACTTTATCTTCTGCATTAAATACTTTAACTATATTTAGTCCTCCATAGATTTCTTCTACTTGACCATTTACGTGTCCTAAATAATCTTGTTGTCTTGTAAAGTATTTTTGTGATTTAGAAACTATTATTTTTACAATAATTCCTGCAATTGGTAATATTACTAATGATATTAATGTCATTTGCCAACTTATTGAAAACATCATTATAAGTATTCCTATTATTGTACATATTGATGTTATTATTTGTGTAATACTTTGGTTTAGGTTCATACTTAATGTGTCTATATCATTTGTTATTACTGATAATACTTCCCCATTAGTTTTCTTATCAAAATATTTCATTGGAAGTTTGTTTATTTTTATAGCAACATCATTTCTTAATTTATATGTAATTTTTTGTGCAACTGTTGTCATTGTAAAACCTTGTATAAATGAGAATATTGCACTAATTATATATAAAGCTATTAATGTTAATGCTATCTGTCCTATCTTTCCAAAATCTATTCCTGTTCCACCAGATAGTTTATTTACCAATCCATTGAAAATTTCTGTTGTTGCATTTCCTAATATTTTAGGTCCAACTATTGTGAATATTGTACTTCCTATTGCAAATAATATTACAACTATAATTGCTATTTTATATTTTGATAAATAAGAATTTATTAATTTTTTAGTTGTTTCTTTAAAGTTTTTTGGTTTTTCCGTTGTTCTCTGACCTCTACCCATTGGTCCTCCCATTGGTCCTGGCATACTACTTACCTCCTTTCTCACCTAATTCTTCTTCTGACAATTGTGATAATGCAATTTGTCTATATGTTTCATTATTTTTCATTAATTCTTCGTGTGTTCCAATACCAACCATTTTTCCTTCTTCTAGTACAATTATTTTATCTGCATTTAGTATTGTGCTTATTCTTTGAGCTACTATGATTACAGTTTTATTTTCTGTTTTTGTAGCTAATGCTTCTCTAAGTTTACTATCTGTTTTAAAGTCTAATGCTGAAAAACTATCATCAAATACAAATATTTCAGGATTTTTTGCAATTGCTCTTGCTATTGATAATCTTTGTTTTTGTCCTCCTGATACATTTCCACCACCTTGTGCTATTGGGTCTTGATATTTCTTTTCTTTACCTTCTATAAATTCTGTTGCTTGTGCTATTTCTGCTGCCATCTTCATTTGCTCATCTGACATATTATCATCTGAATATTTTATATTTGATTCTATTGTTCCTGAGAATAGTACACCTTTTTGTGGTACAAATCCTATAATATCTCTTAGAGCTTTTTGAGAAACATCTTTAACATTTACACCATCTATGCATAATTCTCCACCTGTTACATCATAAAATCTTGGTATTAAATTTACAACTGTTGATTTACCACTACCAGTGCTTCCTATAATTGCTGTTGTTTTACCTGGCTCTGCTGTAAAGTTTATATCTTCTAATATTTCTGTATCTGCATCTGGGTATCTAAATGATACATTTTTAAATTCTACTAGTCCTTTTTTATTTGGGTCAAATTTCTTTGTTTCTTTTTTATCTTTTATACTTGGTTCTTTTTCAATAACTTCATTAATACGTCTAGCAGATACTGCTGCTCTTGGTAGCATAATTGAAATCATTGAAATCATTAAAAATGCCATTACTATTTGCATTGTGTATTGGATAAATGCCATCATGTCTCCAACTTGCATTACTCCATCATTTACATTATGTCCTCCAACCCATACTATTAATATACTAATACAGTTCATTATAAGCATTAAAAGAGGCATCATCATTGACATAGCTCTATTTACAAATACGTTCGTTTTCATTAATACTTTATTTGCCTTATCAAATCTTGCTTCTTCTTTCTTCTCTGTATTAAATGCTCTTATTACTGGTATACCTGTTAATATTTCTCTTGAAACTTCATTTAATTTATCTATTAAATCTTGCAATTTTCTGAATTTTGGCATTGCTATTGCAAATAATGTTCCTACTATGAATAATATTGCAAGTATAGCTACTCCAATTATCCATGCCATTGAATTATCTGAACTTGTTAATACTTTTACAAATCCACCTATTCCTATAATTGGTGCATATACTACAACTCTAAATAATATTGCTATTAATTGTTGAATTTGTTGAACATCATTTGTACTACGAGTAATTAATGATGCTGTTGAAAATTCATTTAATTCTGCATTTGAAAATTTCATTACTTTTCCAAATACTTTATCACGCAATGTTTTTCCAAGTCGTGCAGCCACTCTTGATGATAAGAACATAATTGAAACAGCTGATAACATACTTATAAGTGCAACACCTAACATTTGTAGGCCTGACATTAAAATATAGTCATTTTGTAATTTATCTGTATCTACTCCTAAATTTTTATATACTTGCTTTACAGATGAAATTGCTGCTTGTTGTTTTATTTGTTCATTCATCTCATCTATTTGTTTTGTAAACTCTTCTAAAATTTGCTCTTTTTGTTCTTCTGGCATTTGTGAAAGTATTTGTGTAAGTGTCATATTTTCTAAATAAGTTCTTTGTGTCTCTGGTACATTTGCCAACATTTGCTCTTTAATTTTATTAGCAGTTTCTTCGTTAGTTATTGATGTCATTTCCATTATAGGTCCTGCTATTATATTTTCTAGACTTGTTCTTTGATTCTCATCTAGAGCATTTAGCACATAAATTGTACCTGATTCCACATCATAATCTTTTCCTAAATATTTATGTATTATCTTTTCCTCATGGTGGTTTAAGTCATTGTCTACTAATGTGTAATTATTTAAAATTTCTTCATCTTTGTCTGTTAACTCTAACATTGTATCCATATTTTCTTTTGATATAATATCAGGTGCTGAGCTTTCAATTCCTCCTGCTTGAATACCATTATTAACTATTTTTGATGTATAATCTGGTAATGCTAAGTCTGTTGCTGCTTGAATACAAAGTAATATTACTATTAGTATAACAGCTCCTAATGAGTTCTTTAAGTTTTTTAATACTTTTAGCATTTTTCTATCTCTCCTTTCACTAAAAAAATGACACTGCATTATTTATTATATGTGACGCAGTGTCATTTGTCAATATTTACATTGTGAATTTTCTGTGAATTTCATATACAAAAATTGCTATTTTAAACAAATTTTAAACATTAATATTTAAAATTTATTATTATTTTACATTTTTCTAAATACTCCTCCAACTTTACCCAAAATTTCACAATTTGGTACAATTATTGGATCCATTGTAGAATTTTCTGGTTGTAATCTTATATGGTCTTTTTCTTTATAGAATGTTTTAACAGTAGCTTCATCTCCTATTAAGGCAACTACTATTTCACCATTTTCAGCAGTATTTTGCTTTTTAACTAATATATAATCTCCATCTAAAATACCTGCTTCAATCATGCTTTCTCCTCTAACTGTAAGCATAAAGCATTCTGAATTTCCTACAAAATCTATTGGAATAGGGAAAGTATCTGTTACATTTTCTACTGCTAAGATTGGCTCTCCTGCTGTAATTCTACCGATAACTGGTACTTCTACTAATTCTTTTTGTGTATAGAAATTTTTACTTGATTTTATTTTTGTTTCTCCTGTTGCACCTTTTAATAGTCTTAATGTTCTTCCTTTTTTATCTTTCTTTTTTACATATCCTTTTTCTTCTAGTTTTGCAAGATATCCATGAACAGTAGCTGTTGAGCTTAGTCCTACTGCTTTTCCTATCTCTCTAACAGATGGTGGATACCCTTGTGTCATTATTTGTTTTTCGATAAAATTTAATATTGATTTTTCTCTTCTATTTAATTCTGGTTTCTTTTTTGGCATTTATACTTCACTCCATTCTCATAATTTCTTAAATCATATCACACAAACAAAAAAATGTCAAACATAAGTTTTGATTTTTTATAAAATTTTTTCATCAATATCTTTTACAAATTTTTCTTTAATTTCTGGTGGTAATAATAATATATCTTTAACCTTATCTCTACTTACAATCTCAGGTATATATTTTCCACTATCTTTATATTTAGGATTATTACTAAATTCAGGACCATTGCCTGTTCCAAATTCTCCATCAACATATTTACATAAAAAGAAATACTCTTTTTGTTCAAACTTTTCTGAATATAATTCATAAACTTTTTTTAAAACCTCAACAGTAATGCCAAACTCTTCCTTAATTTCCCTTATTGTACCTTCTTCTAATGTCTCTCCCTCTTCTAAACCACCACCTGGGAAAGTATAATACTCTTGAATATCTTTTCTTTTAACCACATCTTTTCTATGCATAAAAGCAAAGCCATCCCCCATTGGTATAATTCCAGCGACTCTAATTCTACTCATATCTTCACTCCTATCTCTAAACTATAATTTTAAAAACTTGTTTTAGTATATCACATCTCTTCCCCCTTATACAACTATAAAATTTATAAAATCATATTTCTCTACAAAAGAAAAAATCAGGCAAAAGTACAACCCTGGAAGCGGGCAACGCATTACAATTTTGCCTTAACATACAAATAATAAAAGAAGCTAGCTCCTCACTTCTTTCATTATAAAAGAACGTAAGTTTCTAGCTTCCAAACAAGACATAATACTATTTGTAATCGAAACAAATTTTAATAACTACCTTTAACAAAAATTTCAAAATTATACTTTTGTATCTCTCTACCATCTTTTGTGTCCTGAATATCTTCTTTTGAATTATTATCATATTTCCAATACCAATTAATACTAATCGTCTTTACCTCATTTTCATTTATACTACCTATTAAATCTTCCTGTAAATCTTCCAAACTTTGATATTCCTCATTCCTACCTTCTATTTCAAACATTAAATTCTTAGGTTTAGAATTCAAACTTATAAAATTTATAGTATATTCAATATCCTTATTGCTCAACAAAAATATTTTAAAATTTCCTTTTGTACCAGGAGCAATCTTTTCTTTTACAAGTGTATCTTTGTTAATTGTATCAGCTAAATTAATTTTCTTAAAATCTGTATTATCATATTCTACATGAAAAAACAGTTCACTTGGATTCTCTAAATTTATTTGTCTATTAGCAATTACTTCATCATCTTTTGTAGCAAGTTGATTAAACAAACTAGAATCAAATAATTTAAAAAATATTAGATTATCATCAAAAAACTTTTTATTAGATTTAAAAAATGCAAACAAGATTACAAATATTACAATTACTAATAATATTACAATTAACTTTTTATAATTCTTTTTTGCTTGAATAAAAATTACCTCCTTTACAATTTTACTTGTTCTGAATGTACCTTAATTTGTACTTGTTCTAAAATATTTTTATTTGTTACAGATTTACCACTATCATATACTATTTCTAATTTATAATTTTCTTCTTGTTTTTCATTTGTTCTTATTAACATTTTATCTGTTTTATTATTCATAAGTGCTACTTCTTGATTATCTTTATATAATCTAAATGATATTGATTCATCTGTCTTTGTTAATATTTCTATACTATATTCTAAGGGTACTTGATTAATTTCATTTACATCATTATAATTCTTAACCTTGAAATCATAAGAGCCTTTATTATTTTTATTATTAATATCAATTGCTGGGTTATTTTCCACAACTAATATAGGTTTTGCAATTTGTGCATTTGTATCAATAGAAACATCTGTTAATTGTTTACCTAAACTAAAACTTGAAATAAATAATAAGATAATTAAAATAATTAGTATAAATAATATGATTAAAATTTTACTATTTAATATTTTGGTATTTTTTTCTTTTGTTTCTTTAACTTTTGTCTTTTGAGTATTATCTTTTTGAACTTTTGTATTTATAAAATTAATTTTTAATCCTTTTCTTTTGTCTTTTAAGAATTTTTTTAAATTAAAATATTTTTTCATATTTCAATTAATATCTTTTAAAAATTGATATTAAAATCCCTCCTTTAAGATTAATTTGAAAAAATGAAGCAAGAAATTATTTGTATACATTTAATTTTTGTCTATAATTTATAAGTTACCATTTATTTGTATCATATTATTATTAATTTATTTTGGAAAACTAATGATAAATTGTTCTGATACATAAAAACTAGATTGATTAATAATGATTCATATTCAAAATTATTGATTTAAAATATTATTCTTGTGGAGCAACTTGTGTTCCTTGCACATTTACATCAAATGTATAATTTGAAATTTCTCTTCCATTGTTAGTATCTATAATATCATTTTGTGAAATTTCTTCTTGGTTGCTTCCTGTTTCATATTTCCACTCCCAATTGATTGTAAAAGTTTTTGTTTTATTTTCTTCATTTGCATTTATAGTCCCTGTTAAAGCATCTTCTAATTCTGTTATATTGTTATATTCGTTTTCATTATACTTAAATTTTAAATTATTTGGTTTATTAGATTCATTTTCGAATTCAATTTTATATTGTATTCCTACATCAGAATCAGATGCATCTATAACAATATTAAAACTTCCCTTTGTTCCTGGTGCTATCTTATTTCCTACTAATGTTTCATTATCACACGTAGAACCTAAATTTATAGTTTGAACTGAATCTGTTTTGCCATTTACTTTAAAATCCCAAGTAGCAACTTCTGCTATACCTGTTCCTTTTACTTTTGTTAAATATTTAGAAAATGTTTGTCCTCCTATAAATGATAATACTATTGCAAGTAAAATTGAAACAATAATTACTACCTTCTTACGTCTACTCAAATAAGCATTCCTCCTTTTTAATCTCTTGTTCTTTGTTTTGAAAAAACAGATTTGAATTTTTGATTTTAAAATTATAGAACAAAAACTAAATGTAAACTCATTATAATTCCATAAATTGGAATTGTCAATCACATTTTAAATATTTTTTCAACTTTTCATCGCAAAATTCGACATTATTCTAGTTGATTATTTTACACTATATATTTTTATACTATTGTTACATCAAATTTTCGACAATTCTATAATAACTATTACATAAAATTTAATCCTACTTGACATTTCCATTTTTTACAAGTATAATATTTTCATATTCATATTCAAAATTATTTTTATCTTATTATTCCCATTTAATTTTTTAATTTTAATAAGGAGGTTAAATTTTGAAAAAATTTTTTATTAAATTTCTGCTACTGTGTCTTTCTATTATTTTAATATCACTATTTTTTTGTAATTGCTCATTTGCAAAATATATAATAGAAAATACTCATATAGTTGCAAATATTAATATAGATAAAGGTAAACCCAAAATGGAGTTTATAAGTTCGAAAAATACAAATAAGAATTATGAAAAATATGCAAACCACACTCATACTTTAACTCTTAGATTTAAAGCTATTGAGGATAATTTAAAAGTAAACAATATAAATAAAAATAATATTAAATTTAAAGTAAATAATGATTTTGTAAATCCCAAAATTTTAAATCTTACATTGATTTCTGAAAATTCCGAAGAAATAGTTTATGATATTTCAATTACAAATGTTGAAGGAAATGGAAATTTATATATTGTATTTCCTACTGGATTAGTCATTGATAATGCTAACCAAACAAATGATGAAACAATTTTTGATACAGGAATTATAATAGATAATATTGCTCCTACATATATTTTAACTGAAACTTTATTAGCTAATAAGCAATCTAATGTACTAATTTCTGCTGATGAGTCTATTCGTCCTTTTGATGGATGGAAATTTAGTAATAATAATAAAGAACTTTCTTTAAATTTTCCATCACCTATTGATTATGAATTTCCAATTATAGATTATGCAGAAAATTATACTAACGCAAATGTTGTTGTTGAGAAAGCATCTTATATTACTATTAATTATTGTAATTATACATATACAAAATTTACTGGTTTTACTAATGGTGGAAAGGTTTCTAATAAAGAAATTATATTGAATAATGATATCCACAAAACAGAATCTGTATTTGTTTATACAGAAGGTAATGCTAATAAAGATTTTCTAGATTGCCAATTTTATGATTATACCTATTGGGGTGAAGGTACAGAAGGTCTTTGTACATATGCTGAATGTTCTTACAAGTATGGTTATAATCCAGGAAATAATGCTTGGTATAATATGTCATCTTCTTGTGATGGTCATCTCATGAATTTCATGGGAACTTTCTGTCTAGAATTAGGTGGTCTTGGTCAAAATGTTGCTGGTCATACATCTTTGGGCTCTTCTCGTAATCCTATTCCAAAAGATATTGCATCTCAATTTTTATTTGGCATATCTGGCATCAATTTTAAACTTAATACTAGCGAAGATTTTTCAGTTGTTTATCAAATATATGTAAAAGATGTTGGATGGATTAATTCATGTGCTGATGGAAAAGAATGTAGTTATAGACATGATAAACCTTTTTCTGGTTTTCGTATGAATTTAATACCTAAATCTGAAAAGCAAAGATATATGAGTTATTGGGATAAAGATGTTGGAACAAGCAATGTTAAATAATTATAAAGGTGTTCTATAATTTATTTTTATAGACACCTTCTTATTTTTATTTTTTTAAGTTCACTCCTATTACTCCACCTAAAATCCCAAAAATAATTCCTAGTATTATCATAATTATAGATTGTTGGTTTAATGAAAATTGTTGTAATACACAACTTGAAATTAAATAAAGTAATAATATATATGTTCCACCAATTATTCCACCATTTAATAATCCTTTTTTTCTTATTTTCGTGCTAGTAATCATACTTCCTATTAATATACTTATTGATGTTATTGCTATTATACATGGTGATATTACATTTTCTGATATATTTGTATAAGTTAATAATATTGATAAAATTAATAATAATATAAAACTTAATATAAAAGTTATTAATAAACCTTTTAATATTGAAATATAACTTCTATTTTCTTTTACTTCAACTCTTTCACTTTTCATCATTATTCTTTCTCCTTTTTATTCAAATTTAACATTTTGTTTGTTATTTTTTGCCAGTTTAATATTGATTTACTTTTTAGTTTATAATTAACATTATTTTAGTCTTTTTTGCTATTATTTTACTTATTACATTAATCTTTTTTGTTTCTCTTTAATATTTTTCTAACATCTTAACTTTTTCATTTTATAATTTGTTTTTTGTATATTTGCTTCTACTTAATTTTATTTATAAAAAAAAGAAATAGAACTTAAAATTCTATTCCTTTTAAATTTTCTAATATTTTTATTATTATTTCTTCTATACTAAAATTTTTATTATATTCTTTTTTTAACGATGTTGCTAAATTTTTAGTTTCTTCTGAAAAGTTTTCTTCATTAACATTAAAACCTATACTTATCAATAAATAATTTATTTTTTCTCCTATTGTGTTTATTTCTGTTAATATTCCAGATATTTTTTTATTATTTAACATTAAGTCATTTGGCTCTTTTATTGTTAATTCATAACCATATAATTCTTTAATTGCTTTTTGTATTTTTTTTGCTATATCTACTGTTAAGTTATTTAATTGAGCAATTTTACAATTTGGTTTTAATATTATTGTCATTGCTATATTATTATCAAAACCTGTATACCATTTTCTTCCCTTTGTCCCTATTCCTGCTGTTTGCATACTTGCTATAATTATTTTTTCTGTTTCATTTTTGTTTTCTAATATCTTTTTTGCATATAGATGTGTTGAATCTATTTCTTTAAAATATACTATTTCTTTATCTATTATACTGTTTTCTTTTATTTTTTGTATATTCATAATTTCTCCATTAAAGCTAGATGAAAGTTTTTCATCTAGCTCTTCCTTTCCACATATTTTTTGTTTATACAAGTTCTTTTATATAAATAAAATTATACTATCTAATAAAGTTTGTAAAATTTATTTTCTCTTGTTCTGGTAATTTTATTCCTTTTTCTTTTCCTGCTTCTATACATTTTAAATAATAAGCCATATTTCTTCCTAATATCCTCATTATTTGCATACCTTCTTCATCTTTTTTTACATCTTCTGGTGTTGCTCCATGTACCATGTTCCAATATCTTGATGAAATTATAGGCATTTGTGTTATTCCAAAATATTTATTTAGTTGATCATATGTTGCAGTTGTTCCAGCTCTTCTAGCAGAAATCACTGTTGCTGCTGGTTTAAACATAAACACATCTCCCTTACCTCCATTAAAAGCTGAATAAAAAACTCTATCCATAAAAGATGTAATTGCGCCTGTTGCACCTGCATAATGAACAGGACTACCGAAAATAAATCCATCTGCATCTTTTGCTTTTTCTACAAATTCATTTACTACATCATCAAATACACATTTTCCTGTTTTTACACATGTTTTACATGCAATACATCCAGCTATTGGTTTTGTACCTACCCAAAATATTTCTGTATCTATTCCTTCTTTATTCAAAGTATTTGCAACCTCTTCTAATGCTGTATTTACACAACCATTTTTATGTGGTCCTCCATTTACTAATAATACTTTCATTTTACAAAACTCCCTTCCTAAATAATTTTATTTTTTTGTTTTCCATCTAACCATGAAAATAAATTATCAAAAACAATTTCTGCTCTTTCTTCCATTGATTCAACAGAAGAAAACGCCATATGTGGTGTAACAATAGTATTTGGAGTATTTAAAAGTGAATAATCTAATTGCAATGGTGGTTCTTTTTCAAAAACATCACACGCTACTCCTGCTATTGTTCCATTTTGTAGTGCTTCTGCCAAATCTGCTGATTTTACTACATCTCCTCTTGCTGTATTAATTAATATCGCTGTTTCTTTCATAAGTTTTAATTGTTCTTTTCCAATCATTCCTTTTGTTTCAGAAGTTAAAGGACAATGTAATGATACAATATCTGAATTTTTTAATAACTCTTCTAAACTTACTTGCTCATCAATTGAATTATCATTTATTGTACTTCTATTATATGCAATTACTTTACAACCAAATGCTTTAGAAAGTTCTGCCACTTTTTTACCTATTTTACCAGCTCCTACTATTCCAACTGTTTTTCCACACAATAAATTCCCTATTAAGCCTTCTTTTGTTCCGCCTTTTCTGCAACTTTCTTCATTTTCTTTTATTTTACGAAGCAATTGTATCATAAAGCTTATACATAATTCTGCAACTGCTTGTGTTGCATAACCAGAGGCATTACTAATCGCAATATTTCTTTGTTTTGCCTCTTCAACTGGAATATGGTCAACTCCTGTAAAAGCTACATCGATAAATTTTAGATTATTTGCATTTTCTATAACTTTTTTATCTAATGGCATATTTGCAATCATTAATACATCTGCATCTTTAACTCTTTCAATTTGAGTTTCTATATTTGTGTCTTTCTTGTATGATACAAATGTATGACCCATTTCTTCTAATTTTTTTGAGTATTTTTCTAAAACTGTTTCTGATACTCCTAGTTCTTCTAATAATACAATTTTCATATTCTTTTCTCCTTTTTTTACTTCTCATAATCATTTTCAAACATGTTTTTTCTATTATATTTTTGACAATTTATTTCTTCTTTTAGATATATGCATTCTTGTAAATCTATATTATTTAAATTTGCTATACATATTATATAATATAAGACATCTTGAAGTTCCTCTTCTATTGACCCTTTTATTGTTTTACCCGCTTCCATTCTTTTATTTTTTCTTACTACTTCTGCAAGCTCTCCTACTTCTTCCATCAGTTTTAACATATATTTTTCATTTGAATTATTCTTATGATTAATATTTTTTATACATTTTTGAAGTTCTTTTATTGATAATTCCTTTTTCAATATTATTGTCCTCCATTCATATAATTGGTATCAAGTGTCATTTTATCATAGTATAATTGTTTTTACAATATTAGTTTAAAGAGAATCCCTCTTTTCATCCACAAAAAATAAAAGATAGTATGCTATTGTACTATCTTTTAATCTTCCATTTCTATATTATCAAATATTGGGTCATTGAAAAAATCTTTTAATTTCATGTTTAAACCTTCGCAAATATATTCTATAATATCTAGTCTAATTATTTTTCTTTTTCCAGATAAAAACTTAGATAATGTCGAACGTGATATTCCTGCAAGTGTACTAAGTTTTGAAACATTTATATTTCTTTCCTCTATTAAATTCGTAATTCTTATTCTAACAGCTTGTGATAAATCCAATGTTAAGACTCCTTTTTTATAGTATTCCCCATGTAAGAAATTTTAACAAAAAAGATATTTTGTGTTGTTGACAGTTGCCAACATTTATAGTATTATTTATTCGAATAAAGGAGTTTTTTGTATGTTTATGACATATAAAAAATAAAGGGGGGGATTGTTATATGTTAATAATATGTAGCGAATGTGGTAAAGAGTATTCAGACCAAGCTAAGAGTTGTCCTCATTGTGGAGCTTTAACATCTCAAAACAGGTATCTTTCAGGCTATGCAAGAAGAAATTATACGCAAGAAAATAATAAAGGATTAGCAATTGCTGGTTTTACAATTGGAATTATTTCACTTTTTTTCTTGCCAATTTTAGGAATTTTATCAATAATATTTGGAGCAATAGCAATTGGAACAAATGAAAATAACGAATCTTGGAATAAAGCTATATGGCAATACGAAAATAAAGCGTTAGGTTTTGGAAGATGTTCTTTTATGATTGGTATTTTTGATGTGATATGGATGATTATTAATTATTATATGTTAATGAATGAGTTTTACTAAATTACATTGATATTACAGAAGATAAGGGGGTGAAAAACAAATGAAAAATGAAAAAGGAATTAGCTTAATAATATTAATAATTATTATAGCCATAATTGTTATAGCAATATTTTTTATAATGTCAAAACCAGCAGAACAAAATGTAAATGGAAAATCTCTCGATAGTGATAATGCATATGAATATTTACTAGGACATAAGCCTAGTTCTGAAAAAATAGCAAATGCCACGACAATTGATTATAGAACTTTATACAAAGGTGCAAATACATTAAAAGGTAACTTTTATAAAATAACAGGTGAAGTTGTTCAAATTATAGGAGATTCTTATTATCATGTTAATATGACAAAAACTGGTTCAGAATATTATTCTCATTATACAGACCGTATTCAAATTTCGCTTATAGGTACTCCAAGTGAAATACTAATGGAGGACGATATTATTTCATTTACAGGAGAATCTTTGGGTAACTATACATATATGAGTACTCTTGGAAGCGAAAACACTATTCCATTTTTAAGAGTTTATGCAGAAAATTTAAAAGTTATCGGACATACAGATTAATAAATAAAAGAAAAGTGAAATATGTTGATTTCCTTTTCTTTTATTTTTATATTTTCTGATTATTTTATAATTAAAAAACTACAAAATGAATAAAAAAAGTCTACTGCTTTGCTATTGCATTACTTTTATAAAAATAAACCTTGTAAAATATTGATATTTCAATATTTACAAGGTTTTTTAATTTGGCTGGGCTGGCTAGATTCGAACTAGCGCATGCCAGAGTCAAAGTCTGGTGCCTTACCGCTTGGCTACAGCCCAATGTATTAAATTGTTTTAAAAAACTGGGGTGGAAGATGGGACTCGAACCCACGGCCTCCAGTGCCACAAACTGGCGCTCTAACCAACTGCGCTACATCCACCATCGGTCTATGTGCTAATTGATTTAAGCACAGTTAATATTTTAACCTATTCCACCCGTTTTGTCAACTGTTTTCTAAATTTTTTTTATTTATTTTGTATTATTTTTTAATTTTTATTAATATATGTGCATATTATTATATTTTTCTATATTTTTTATTCACTTGTTACCATTGAGCTTGGGTCTATTCCATATTGCTCATATAACCAACTTTGATAATCAAATGGTGTTAGTGTTTCTGGCAATCCATAGTCTACTCCATTTGTTTCTACTTTTATTGATGTAATTTTTGGTGGGTTTACTGGTGTACTTACTTCTGTATTTCCAGTACTTTCTGCATCATCTGCTGCTTTTACTTCTACTTCTTCTATTTTGTGTACTATATCCATTCCTTCTATTACTTTTCCAAATGATGTGTATTGTCCGTTTAGTGATGTATTTTCTTTTGTCATTATAAAGAATTGTGAACTTCCTGAGTTATATGATTCTTCTGCTAATTCTGATGAATATGAGGTGTAATCAGACCTTGCCATTGCTACTGTTCCTTCTTCAAATTTTAATTTGTTTTCTACACCATTTGCTATAAATTCACCTTTAATTGAATATGATGTATCTTCTCCATCATCTTTTAAGTTAGAGATTTTTGCCCCTCCTGTTCCATCTCCATTTGGGTCTCCTCCTTGTATCATAAAGTCTTTTACTATTCTATGAAATGTTAATCCATCATAAAATCCTCTATTTGCAAGTGTGATAAAGTTTGCTACTGTTTCTGGTGCATATTCTGGGTATAATTCCATCTTTATTGTTCCAAAATTTTCTACTTCCATTGTTGCAACTGGTCTTTTTACTTCCATTGTTGCATTTTGGTAATATCCATATGCCACATATCCTATTAATACTATAACCAAAATTAGTGCTATTATCCATAAAATTATTTTTGTTTTTTTCATCTTTCTATTCCTCTTCTTTTTGTATTTACAATCAATTTTTTATTTATTTACATTAACAAATGATTGTATAAGAAAATTTAATGTAAATTGTAATTAAAATATAAATTGTTCCTGCATTCTTTTTAATGACTGTTTTATTGTTCTAGCTCTTACTTCTCCTATTCCATCTACTTCATCTAAACTTTCTATATCTGCTGCTAAAATATGTTGGAATGATTTGAATGAATCTACTAGATTTTCTACAATATTTGTTGGCATTCTTGGCACTTTGCTTAATATCCTATATCCTTTTGGATATACTCCTACTTCATCATAGTTGTCAAAATATTCATATCCTAGTATTTTTGCAATTGATGATTCTTTTAATAGGTCTTCATATGATAATTCTGATATTTCTTCTATTACTTTGTCTGGTGTTCTTTTCTTTTTGGTTGGTACTAAGTAATCTTTTATTATCAGCATTTCTTCTTTTTCTAATCCACCTATTAACTCTTCTAATTGCATTTTTACTAGCCTACCATCATCGCCTAATTCATATATTTGTCTTTTAATTTCTTCAACTATTTTCATTACCATTTCTGCTCTTTGAATTGCTAGTATTACATTTTGTAATGTTACTATATCATTAAATTCGTATTCATTCAAGATATTTAGCTTATTATCAAAAACTTTTTTATATTTTTCTAATGTTTGAATTGCTTGATTTGCTTTATTTAATACTACTTCTGTATCTTCCAATACATATCTGTCATTTCCTTTAAATACTGTTATTATATTTCTTCTTTGTGATATGCTTATTACTAATTCACCTGTTTGTTTCGCTGTTCTCTCTGCTGTTCTATGCCTTGTTCCTGTCTCTGTTGTTGTTATTTCATGTGATGGTATTAATTGTGCATTTGCATATAATATTTTCTTTAAATCTCCACTTAATACTATTGCTCCATCCATTTTTGCTAATTCATAAAGTTTTGACGATGTATAGTCTTCATTTATTGTAAAGCCTCCATCTACTATTTCTTTTAAAACTTCATTATTATCTGTTATTAATAATAATGCTCCTGTTTTTGCTCTTAGTATATTTTCTAGTCCGTCTCTTATTGGTGTTCCTGGGGCTATCAATTTTAATACACTTGTTATGTTGTCTTCTTTATTTTTCTTCAATCCCATCTTCACCTTTCTAAAAAATATTTATTTACATTTTATCTAAGTCCTATTTTATTCATTGCCTCTTTTATATCTCTAACGCCTATTATATCTAATTTATATTTTTCTTTCAAGAGTTTTTTGTTACTTTCTGGAATTATACATGTTTTAAATCCTAATTTTTCTGATTCCTTTATTCTTTTTTCTATTAAATTTATTTTTCTTACTTCTCCTGTTAAACCAACTTCTCCCATTATTACCATGTCTTTTGGTATTGCTACATTTTTATAACTAGATGCTGCTACCATTATTATTCCTAAATCAATTGCTGGCTCATTTATTCTAATTCCTCCTACTAGGTTTAAATAAACATCTTGACTTCCAAGCATTACTCCTGCCTTTTTTTCTAATACTGCAAGTAGTAATGCTAATCTATTATAATCTACACCATTTGCCGTTCTTCTTGGCATTCCAAATACTGTTTGTGCTGTTAATGCTTGAATTTCTACTAAAATAGGTCTAGTCCCTTCCATTGCAGATACTATACAAGAACCTGGTGGATTATCTTCTCGTTCAGATATTAATACATCTGACGGATTTGTTATTTCACACATTCCTTTATCTTTCATTTCAAACATTCCTATTTCATTTGTTGAACCAAATCTATTTTTTACACCTCTTAATATTCTATATGAAAAATATCTTTCTCCTTCAAGATATAATACTGTATCTACCATATGTTCTAACACTCTTGGTCCAGCAATATTACCTTCTTTTGTAACATGTCCTATAATAATTGTAGTTATTGCTCTTGATTTACATACTCTCATTACTTGTGATGTAATTTCTCTTACTTGACTTACACTTCCTGCTGCTGCTGTTATCTCATCTGAATACATTGTTTGTATTGAATCTATTATTACAAGTTTTGGATTTGTTTCTATAATTGCTTGATTTACTATATCAATATCTGTTTCTCCTAAAAACAAAATATCTTCATTATTTATCCCTAATCTATCAGCTCTTAATTTTATTTGTTCAGCTGACTCTTCACCAGAAACATATAAAACTTTTCCTTCTCCTTTTATTTTATCACAAATTTGTAATATTAAAGTAGACTTTCCTATTCCCGGTTCTCCTCCAAGCAAAATTAATGAGCCTTTTACTAGACCTCCTCCTAATACTCTATCTAGCTCTCCAAAACCTGTTGAAGTTCTTATCGTCTCTTTTGCCTCATATGAATTTAGTTTTTGTGGTTTAGCAGGTTGTTTGTTACTTTCTTTTAGATTACCATGTTTAGTTTCTACAACTTTTTGCTCATAAAAAGTATTCCAACTGTTACAAGCTGGACATTTTCCTAGCCATTTGCTAGACTCATTTCCACATTCACTACATACAAATATCGTTTTATTTTTCGCCATGTCTCATTTGGGGACGTTTCCTTTTGGACATTTTTGTCCATTTGGGGACACATCTTTTCCCTTTTCCTCCTTTTTCGTAATTTAAAACTAGCCTTTTTTATTATATTATTATTTCATTGCTCTTTCAAGTATTTTTCTATTAATTCCTAAAACTCTTGATAATTGTGTTTTATTTGTCGCCTTTATTTGATTTAATTGTTTTAATTTTTCATTTCTTATTTTTGTATTATACCTTCTAAGTTCTGTTACGTTATCTATTTTTAATAACTTTTCTATTTTTTCTTTTAATTGGCTATCTGTTAATTTATTGATAAATTCATATTCTATTTCATCATTAATTCCTTCTTCTTTATTATTGTGAAAATAAATGAAATTTTTAATTGAATCTTGTTTAGTATTTCCAAGTAGAGATAAAATTTTTTCTACGCTTATGATATCTTTTTTACAAGTATATTCTTGATAACTACTCCATTTATATTTATCTATGTTTTCAATTCCTGCTTTTGATGGATTTTGATGAATATATCTGACTAAATCTAATAAATATTCTCTTGTTTCGACATTTTTACTTAAAAATCTATTTTGAAATAAATGACCTACTTTTTCGTATTTTTTAGAAAAATAGCTTGCATATGATACTGCAATGCTTTGCATTATTTTTGAAATTTTATTACTGACATCGTAAATAATCATATGTACATGATTAGGCATCATACAATATGCATATAATTCGCATTGATATTTTTCTTTTATATTGATAATTTCTTTTAAAAATTTTTTATAATCTTGTTCGTCATAAAATATATCTTGTTTATCATTTCCTCTTAGAATAGTATGATAAACTTTAGTATTACTGATTGTTCTTGCAACTCTGGGCATTTTATTCTCCTTTAATTTAATTTTTTGTAATATTACTAATTATTATCTTGTAATATAAATCACATGATATTGCCCCTATAAAACACAAAAAGTATAGCATATTTTTTCGAAATTTGCTATACTTTTTTCATGAATTCACTAAAAATTTACAATTCATTAATAAATTGCATTTAACTTTTCAATTAACTAAATCCACAACTCAAATTATTTTTTGAAGATGTGTCCCCAAATGGACAAAAATGTCCAAAAGGAAACGTCCCCAATTAGACATTTTTCTTACCAAATGTAATATCTTGGAATAAAAAGTCATGTACTTTTTCCCATGTTATTTCTTGATGTAAGAATTCATTTATTTCATCTTCTACTTTTTGTTGATATGGTGTTAATTCTACTTTTATTTCTTTATTCCAATCAATTTCTTGTAACCAGAATGATTTGAATTTTGACCAAAATCCAGTTTTTACTAATGCTCTATCATTTTGAATTGGTTGTTGTTCTTGTCCTAAATTTTCAACTTGTACTCCTCCAAATACTCCTGATACTTTGTTTTCTTCTCCGATATTTGCCATTGCTTTTTCCTCCTTTGTAGTTTTAAGCTTTATAATATTTATACTATAATATTCCAAAATAATCAATAGTTTTTTCATTACTTATTTGTTACACTTTTGTTACAATTCTGTTACAATTATATATTCTTGTTCTATTCCTATACATTTTGCTTTTATTATTTTATTTTCTAAATTTTTATTTGTTTTACAATGTGCTAATATATAGTTTCCTGTATGTCCTTTATATATGCCATCTTTACATTCTTCAAATAAAATATCTACATTTTGTGATAAATATTTTTCATTATATTCTTTTTGATATTTATTAGATAATTCTATTAATTTTTTGCTTCTTTCTTCTTTTATTTTTCCATTTATTTGCTGTGGCATTATTGCTGCTTTTGTTCCTTTTCTAGGTGAATATGGAAATACATGTGTTTTATAAAATTTTATTTCTTTTAACTTTTCATAAGTTTTGTTAAATTCTTCATCTGTTTCACCTGGGAATCCGACTATTATATCTGTTGTTAGCATTACATCATCATATACTTTTCTTAGTTTTTTTGTTATTTCTATAAATTGTTCTATTGTATATCTTCTATTCATTCTTTTTAGTGTATCATTACATGCACTTTGTAATGATAGATGAAAATGATGACATATTTTTTGCAATTTACTTAATCTTTCTAAAAACTCGTCTGTTATTAATAATGGTTCTAATGAACCTAATCTTATTCTTTCTATTCCTTCTATTTTGTTTAATTCTTCTAGCAAGTCTATTAATCTATATTTAGCTTTAAAGTCTTTTCCATATGATGCTATATGTATACCTGTAATTACTATTTCTTTAATTCCTTCTTTTGCTATTTTTGTAATTTCAGATATTATATTTTCTGGTTTTCTACTTCTTACCCTACCTCTTGCATATGGTATAATACAATATGAACAAAAACGGTCACAACCATCTTGAATTTTTATAACCGCTCTTGTTTTTTCTGTATATGTTATATCTCCAAAATCTGAAAATTCAGTTGAATGCATTACATCATCTAATGTAGCTTGCTTTTTATGGTCTTTTAAATATTTTTCTACTAGTTCTACTATTTTTACTTTTTCATTATTTCCTAATACTAAATCAATTTCTGGTATTTTTTCTATTTCTTCTTTTGCTACTTGTGCATAACAACCAACTGCTACTATTATAGCTTCTTGATTTTGTTCTTTCATTTTTCTTAACATATGTCTTGATTTTCTATCTGACATATTTGTAACTGTACATGTATTTATAATATATATATCTGCTTTTTCATGATGTTCTAATATTTTATATCCATTTTCAATAAATTTTTGTGTCATAGCATTTGTTTCATATTGATTTACTTTACATCCTAATGTTACAAATGCTACACTTTTTGCTTTTTTATTTTCAGTCATTTTTTTCTCCTATAAATAGCATATATAATAATACTTTTTATCTTCCTTCTAATGCATCTAAATTATCTAATGCTTTTCCTGTTCCTAATGCTACACATGATACTGTATCTTGTGCTATCATTACATTTATTCCTGTTTTTTCTTGCAATAATTTATCTAATCCATCTACAAGACATCCTCCACCTGTCATGTAAATACCTTTATCACTAATATCTGCTGCAAGCTCTGGTGGAGTTCTTTCTAAAACAGAATGTACTGCATCTACTATCATCATTGCTGGTTCTAATAGTGCTTCTAACATTTCACTTGAATGTACTGTTACTGTTTTAGGTAATCCTGTTACTAAATCTCTACCTCTTATATCCATTTCTGTATCTTGTATTTTTGGATACACACATCCTATATTTACTTTTAAATCTTCTGCTGTCCTTTCACCTATCATAATATTATGTTTTTTCTTTATAAATTTTACGATATATTCATCAAATTTATCTCCTGCTACTTTTAATGATGTATTTACAACAGAACCACCTAATGAAATTACTGCTATATCTGTTGTTCCTCCACCTATATCTACTACCATATTTCCACATGGTTTTGAGATGTCTATTCCTGCTCCAATTGCTGCTGCTATTGGTTCTTCTATTAGATACACTTTTCTTGCTCCTGCTTGTGTTGCTGCATCTATTACAGCTTTTTTCTCAACTTCTGTTACTTGTGAAGGTATACAAATCATAATTCTTGGTGCAAAGATAAATTTTCCACATACTTTATTTATAAAATGTTTTAACATCTTTTCAGTTACTGTATAATCTGATATTACACCATCTCTTAAAGGTCTAGTTGCTACTATATTTCCTGGTGTTCTTCCAAGCATTCTTCTTGCTTCTTGTCCAACAGCTAATACATCACCTGTCAAATTATCAACAGCAACTACTGATGGTTCTCTCAATACTATTCCTTTTCCTTTTACATATACTATTACTGTTGCAGTTCCTAAATCTATACCTACATCTTGTCCAAATCCAAATTTAAACATTTGCATATCTTCCCTTCTATATTTTTTACTTGTTTTTATCAATTATTACATTTTCATTGCAATTATATTACAATTGTGTTAAATTTTCAATATTTTTTGTTAATTTTCTTTAATTGGAATACAGTTTTTCATATATTTTATAATCTCTTAATATTTTTCTAACATAATTATTAGTTTCTTTATATGGTATATTTTCTATATCTGAACCATCTTTTTTTATTATTTCTTTTTCGAGCCAATTATCCACTGTGCCAATCCCTGCATTATATGCCGCTAATGCTATTTCTACATTTTGATATCTTTCTAATAATGTTGATAAATACTTTGTTCCAATATTTATATTATTATCTTCATCAAGTAGTTCTTCTTTTACATTATTATAATCTATTTCTATATTGTTTCTCCTTGCAACCTCTAATGCTGTGTCTTCTACTATTTGCATTAAACCTATTGCTGATTTATTTGACACAGCTTCTGATTTGAAATTACTTTCTGCTTTTATCACTGCAAATATTAAATTTGAATCTACTTGATATTTTTCGGCATATACTGATACAATTTCATTATATGTCCTTGGATATATAAATTTAAATATTTTATCTTTAAATATTGCTAAAAAGCATAATAATACTACTATTACCAAAAATATAATAAATAATTTACTTTTTAGTATTTTCAATATATTTCATTCTCCTTTTTTGAATAATTTATTTACAGTCATACCAATTAGTTGCTTCTGAAATTTCTGCTATAAGTGGTACATCTAATTTTATAGCATTTTCCATTGATGTTTTTAATATTTCTTTTACTTCTTCTTTTTCATTTTCTAACGCTTCTATCATCATTTCATCATGTACTTGTAATATTATTTTAGATTTTAATTCTCTTTTTTGTAATTCTTTGTTTACTTTAAGCATTGCAATTTTCATTATATCTGCTGCTGTTCCTTGTATTGGAGTGTTCATTGCAACTCTTGTACCAAATTGTCTTACCATATAATTTTTTGATTGTAATTCTGGTATATATCTTCTTCTATTAAACAATGTTTCTACATATCCTTGTTCTTTTGCCTTTTCTATAATATCTTCCATGAATTTTTTTATTCCTGGATATTCATTTAAGTAATCTTCTATATATTTTTTTGCTTTTTTTCTAGATATGCCTAATTGTTCTCCTAATCCAAAATCACTAATTCCATATACTATTCCAAAATTAACTGCTTTTGCATCACTTCTTTGCTCTTTTGTAACTTCTTCAATTGGTGTTTTAAATACTTTTGACGCAGCTTGTTTATGTATGTCTTCATTGTTTTTAAATGCATTTATCATATGTTCATCTTTTGAAATATGTGCAAGAACTCTTAATTCTATTTGTGAATAGTCTGCATCTATATATACTTTTCCCTCTTCTGGTTTAAATGCTTTTCTTACTCTTTTTCCTAATTCGAATCTTGTTGGTATATTTTGAAGGTTTGGTTCTGTTGAGCTTATTCTTCCAGTTGCTGTTATTGTTTGATGGAAAAATGAGTGTATTCTTTTTGTTTTTGGATTTATATATGGTTTTAAACCTTCTACATATGTAGAATTTAGTTTTACTAGTTGTCTATATTCTAAGATTTTTTCTATTATTGGAGATTCTTTTTTTAATTTTTCTAATACATCTACATCAGTAGAATATCCACTTTTTGTTTTCTTTACAACAGGTAACTTCATTTTTTCAAAAAGAATTTCACCTAATTGTTTTGTAGAATTAATGTTAAATTCTTCTCCTGCCATTTCATGTATTTGCTTTGTTAGTTTTTCTATTTGTGATTTTAATTCTTTTCCAAATTCATTTAACTCATTTTCATCTAAATACATACCATTCCATTGCATGCTTGAAAGTACTTCTATTGTTGGTATATCTATATTTTTATATAATTCTAATGCATTTATTTTTTCTAATTCTTCTAATATTTTATTTTTTAGTTTATTTATGATATATGCATATATAGAATAAGTTTTTTTGTCATTATTATTTTCTTCTTTTTCAGATGTTTCATCAAATAAGTTTAACTGTTTTTGTTCTTCTTGTGCTCCTAAATATGCTTCTAAATCTATATTTAAATATTCTTGTGCTAAATTATTTAAAATAAATTTATTATTTGCAGGATTTAATATATATGCACCTATTGCTATATCATTTTCTATCCCTTTAATTTCAATATCTTCTTGTTTTAACAATATATACGTTTTTGTTAATTCTATACCTGTCTTTTTTATATTTTCATTTTCAAATACATTTTTTAATTTTAATATTTCATTTTCTTTTAATTTTATATAATATGCTTCTTTTTCTTTTTCATTAAAAATAGCTATTCCTGTAATTTTTTCTTTTATTATCTTTTCTTGATTTTCGTCCTTTTCTGTTTGTATATAAAATACTAATTCATCTAATTTTGATAAAATGTCTACAAGTTCATTTATATTTTTATCTACTATTTTTAAGTTTTCTATATCTTCTATTTTTTCTTGATGTTCTACAACATTTTCATCTCTTAAATTAAATCTATCTATATATCTATTAAAGTTTAATTCTTTAAATATTTTTAATACTTCTTCTTTGTTCCATTCTTCTAGTTTAAAATTTTCTAATGTATCTTCTATTGGAACTTCCAAATTTATTGTACCTAGCGTTTTTGAAAGAAATGCTAAATCTTTATTATTTTCTATATTTTCTTTTTGCTTTCCTCTCAAACCTGCTTCTTGTTTTTCTACTTTTTCATAAAGATTTTCTATTGAGCCAAATTTTTGTATTAATGATAATGCTGTTTTTTCTCCAACTCCTGGTACTCCTGGAATATTGTCTGATGTATCACCTTGCAAACCTTTTACATCTATTAATTGTTTTGGCTCTAATCCATATGTTTCTTTAATTTTAGCTCTATCAAACAAGTCTGTTTCTGTTTTTCCTGCTTTTGTTCTTGGTATTCTAATTGTGATATTATCTGTTGCTAATTGAAATGTATCTCTATCTCCTGATAATATTGTAACTTCTAGTCCATTTTTTTCTCCATATCTTGATAAAGTTCCTAAAACATCATCAGCTTCATATCCTTCTTTTTCTACAATATCTATGTTCATTGCTCTTAATATTTCTTTTATCATAGGCATTTGTTCTGCTAACTCTTCTGGCATTCCTTTTCTATTTGCTTTATATCCTTCATATAATTTATGCCTTGCTGTTGGTGCTTTTAAATCAAATGCAACTGCCATATATTGTGGTTTTATATCATCCATTACTTTAAATAATATTGCTAAAAATCCATATACTGCATTTGTATATTTTCCGTCTTTTGTTTTTAGCATTTTACTTCCCATTATACCATAAAACGCTCTATTCATTATACTATTTCCATCTATTAAAACAAATCTGTCCACAGTTTTGCCTCCTTTTATTATTTATGACTAAACATATACATATTCCTAATAACATAAAAAATGTATATGGTGTTCCATTTCTCCAACCTTCTCCATTAATTAAAAATATAGTATTTGCCAATTGGCTTATTATTGAAACTTGTACAATTAGTCTTAAATGTTCTGGTTTTTGCCACATTAATAATGGGAATAACCACATTATGTACCAAGGTTGGAAATTTGTTATTAATAAAAATAAAAATGCTATCAAAAATTTCTCACAACTTGACATTTCTGCCTTTAAAGTGATTTTCTTTTTGTTTAATAATATTAAACATGTAAAGAAATATATTATTACGAAACATATTAATAATGTTCTATTTAAAGTCACTGGCAAGTCTGGAATTGTCCCAAAATATTCCATTAGAATTATATAAAAATTCTTTGCAAATTTTTCTTGTTGTGTAAATATTCCCATTAGCACAGTCCAGTCTTGTACATATAATATATATGTAATTCCTACTAGTATAAAAAATATTATTCCATATATAAAACAATATTTTAATCTTTCTAATGGTTTTTTGTCTCTGAAATAATAAATAATTATAAATGGTAATAATAAAATTGTAAAATATTTTATTGCAGTTGCCAATGCTAAAAATACTAGGCTTAATAATAATTTTTTCTTGTTTATTAAGAAATATAATGCTCCTAATACAAATGTTATAATATATAAATCATTGTGTACACTTGCAATTCCTTCTAATAGTATAAATGGATTTAAACCATATATTAATACAAATATTTTCTTTTTAGTAATTTTATATATTAAGTAACAATTTAATATATGTAATAAAACTGCCATTATTTTAAATAACAATAATCCTACATCTACATTCCCAAAACTCATTGCTCCAAATATACTACATATAAATGTCCATACAGGGCCATATACAACAGTAGTATCTGACCATACATTTTGTTTTCCTTTTTGTAATACTGTATCTTTTTGTAATAGTTCTTCATTTCCTTCATTTTCCACAAATTCTGCTATTGTTGTATAATATGGATTTTGATGATATTTACTATTTAGTCTTCCTATTCCTAAATAATAAAATACATCTGAACTCATAAATGGAATTACTACTACATACATAATAGCTGTTACTGTAATAAATAGATACATTCTTTTTACATTTTTAAATATTTTCTCTCTGTTTTTTATTATTAGAAAATATAGGATTGTAAGTCCTATTAATATTATTAGATATATTATTGCTTGTTCGGTTCTATTTGTATTATGTAATAAAAATTTGAATTCTTCTGTAAAATTCAATACTGTTTTGTTTATTGCATAATATATTATTGATGGTATTGCATATAATATTGAAAATATGATAAATAGTGGCTTTAATAAGCTTGTCCATTCTATTTTTTTCATTTTTTCTCCTCGTTCTTTTATTTGAATTTTTTGATACTTTTTTACTATATCATAAAAATAAAAAATACTCTATACTTTTGTATAAAGTATTTTTTATTTTTATCACATTTTCTAATTCTTTGAGTTTTTTAAATCTTCTGTCTTATATATACTATATCCTTCATAATTATAACTTGCATCTATACCCTTCATATAAACTTCTCTATCGTCTATTTTATCTGTTAGTGCTTCTTTTAATAAGACCTTTATTTCTATATTTTTTATAGGGCTTCTTTCCATAGCTAAAAGGTAATCTTCTTTATCTATTTTACTCCAATCTATTACTTTTCCCAATTCTTTCTTTAAAATCATATCTAGCCATATTCTTGTACTTCTAATTCAATTGCTTTGAGCTTGGTCATTTTTTCTTCTTCTTTTGCCAATTCTATTTGATTTTCTATTCCTAATTTATTTTTCAATATCATAATTTTCTCCTTTTAACTATTAGTTATCATATTTTTATCTTTTTCAATTTTCTTCCTATATCTATCCTCTTCTGAAAATATACAACCACAATATTTTTGCATATATAACCCTAATTCTCGTGCTTTTGCTTGTCCTTCTCTAAAACCTACTCTAAAATCTCTATACAAAAACTCCACTCCATATTTTTGGGCCATTTGTTCTGCTACTTCTATTAAAGCCTCATGATTTTGGTATAGACTTACTAAAAGTGTTGTAGAAAAATGTGTATAACCATTTTCTTTTGCATATTTAGCTGTTTGCTCTAATCTCACTGGATAACAATATTCTCTACATCTTGTTTGTAGATTATTTACAACATTCTTACAAAAATCATCTAACCCATAGTTTT
The DNA here is from genome assembly GCA_944387495.1 of uncultured Clostridia bacterium. Taxonomy (GTDB): domain Bacteria; phylum Bacillota; class Clostridia; order TANB77; family CAG-508; genus CAG-269. The sequence goes on from CALXFD010000011.1 coordinate 48,450, forward strand.
CTTCAAATATAGCTTTCACATCAATACTTTTTGTATATTCTTTTAAACAATCTCTTCTTGCTTTATATTCCATATATGGATGAATATTTGGGTTAAACCAATACACTGTTGGTTCAATTCCTTCTTCTCTTAATGTATCTATACAATACACACTACATGGTGCACAACAAGTATGTAATAATAAATTCATAATACAACTTCCTTTTCTTTTTATTTTAAAATATTAATCAACATCCATTAAGAACTGTCCCCAAATGGACAAAAATGTCCATTAAGAAACGTCCCCATTTGGACATTCATATCCCATATGTTTATATGCTGGTGGTAATACTACTCTACCTCTTAATGTTCTTGCTACAAATCCAATTTGTATTAAATATGGTTCATATACATCTTCGATTGTATCTACTTCTTCTCCTACTGTTGCTGCTAATGCTTCTATTCCTACTGGTCTTCCTCCGTATTGAACTATCATTGTGTCTAGTAATTTTCTGTCTATTTCATCTAGTCCTAATTCATCTATTTCTAGTTTATTTAATGCTATTTTTGTTATTTTTAAATTTATGTCTCCATCTCCTAATACTGCTGCATAGTCTCTTACTCTTTTTAATAATCTATTTGCAATTCTAGGTGTTCCTCTTGATCTTCTAGCTATTTCTACTGCTGCATCTTCTTCTATGTTTACATTTAATATTCCAGCTGACCTTTTTACTATTTTTGCTAAGTCTTCTACTGAATATAGTTCTAGTCTATGTATTATTCCAAATCTATCTCTTAATGGTGTTGTAAGTGAACCTGCTTTTGTGGTTGCTCCTATTAGTGTGAATTTTGGTAAGTCTAGTCTTATTGACCTTGCACTTGGTCCTTTTCCTATTATTATATCTAATGTGTAGTCTTCTAGTGCTGGGTATAATATTTCTTCTACACTTTTACTTAATCTGTGAATTTCATCAATAAATAAAACATCAAATTCTGATAAGTTTGTAAGTAAAGCTGCTAAGTCTCCTGGTTTTTCTATTGCTGGTCCTGATGTTATTTTTATGTTTGAATTCATTTCATTTGAAATTATGTTAGAAAGTGTTGTTTTTCCTAGTCCAGGAGGACCATATAGTAATACATGATCTAATGGTTCTCCTCTTTTTTTAGCTGCTTCTATATATATTTTCATGTTTTCCTTTATTTTGTCTTGCCCTATATATTCGTCTAATGTTTTGGGTCTTAATGAATTTTCTAATCTTTCTTCACTACTATTTTCAAGTTCTGGATTTATTATTCTTTCATCATCCATTTTATCATCCCTTCTAATACAGCTCTTTTTTATATTGTAATTGCTTATTTATAAAATTCAAATTCATTGCAAATTGCTTTTTTGTTTTTAATTTTTATTATTTTAATTTTTATTATTTTAATAAATTGTGTATACTTATTGATTTTGAAATATCTAATTCTGTTTCCATATTTTTTTGATATCTTTCTAATAATTCTTTTTCTTCTATATCAATCTGAGTTAAATCTATATTTTCTCCTGTCCTTATGCTATACCATTGTCCACCATCATAATAATATCTGCTTGTTACAATTTTTTCATTATTAAGACATATGAAATCTTTTCTAGCAAACATATTTGTTCCTAATGACATTCCATTTTGATACTCACATAAATATGCAAATGTTGGTTTTATATCTAATTTGCTTACTGGCTTTTCAATTTTCAAATGACTTATTCCTGGAATTTTCATTCCACATGCTACATTTATATAATTTATTTTTTCATAAACTGGATTTAACTCTGGTGTTGTTTGTGCTAAAAAATCTAGCATTTCTTCATTATACATATCTAATCCATTATGGTCACCATATAATAATATTACTGTATCATCATATAGTCCTTTTTGTTTTAATTCATCTATAAAAATTCCAAATGCATAATCTGCATAATTTACAGCTTCTAAATAATTACCAAAAAAAGTATTTTTATATTTTCCTGTATCTATACTAATTTTACTTCTATCTTGTAAGCCTTCCAGTGAAAATGATGTATGTGAAGATGCAGATACAATATATGAAACAAATGGCTTATCATAATTTGCTAATTTTTCTACTGCTTGCTTATATAACAGTTCATCTGAAAGGTATCCCATTATTTCTTCTGATGTATCACTAAAATCTTCTTTTAATTCTAAATGGTCTACTGGTAGTCTACTATATACATTCTCTCTATTCCAGAAAAAGCCATAATTTCCATGCATATATGATGTTGTATACCCACTTTCTTTAAACATTGTAAATATATCATCATATGTATTTGTATAATATTTACTAAATGACATTCCATTTTCCATTGGGTATAATGATGAAATTGTTGAATATTCTGAATCTGCTGTTGATGAATAACTTTGCATATACATATTAGTAAATTCTATATTTTCTTGCATAAATTTGTTTAAATTTGGTGTTATTTCTTTACCATTTAATGTTTTGTTTATAACAAATTCTTGTATTGATTCTAATTGTAATATGATAATATTTTTATCTTTTGCAATTCCTTTTATATCATAATTACTTTCACCATATCTAGTATTATAATCATTTTTTAGATTTTCATAATCTTTTTCCATATCTGCTTTTGTTTTATATTTTGCTTGTTTTTTTATGTCTAAACTATTAAAAATATCTGCTATATGATATCCATAAATTGAACCTTTTTTTATTTGCATATCTTTATTAAATGGATCACCTTGTGCTTGAAGTTTGTAATGATTGCATATTGTAAAAGTCAATATAATTCCAATACATCCAGTTATGCTTCTTGCAATTATTTGTTTTTTGTTTGCTTTTTCCTTTTTCTCTATTTTTTGTATTTTTAATAGTCTAAATATTATATAAATAAATATATCTATAAAATATAGTAATTGCCATGGTCTAAAAAGCATTGGTAATGTATCTGCTATTTCTTCTCCATATTGTACATTAGTAATTTGTGCTATTGAAAGTACACTACTAGAATATATGTAATATAAATTATCTGCACATAATAGTAAGCTAATTACTACATCTGCAACTATTGTAGTTATAATTCTAGCTCTATTTGGCAAAGTACATATAAAACATACTAATGTCAATATAAAAGATGTAGTTGCTAAAAGAGTTTGTATATTTTGTACTTCTCTAATATTTATTGTGTTTTGATAAAATAACATTGTTTTTAAAATTAATAATATTCCTATAACTATTGGAAACGCAATAGAATTCAAAAAAATATTAGCATATTTTTTAAAGTTTTCTATATTATTATTTTCAATTATTTCTTTATCTGCTTTTTTATTATTCATTATATTTTTTTCTCCTTATTGTACATTAATTATTATTTATGTTGTTTTAAATATAGAAAGCAATTTATATTATAAAACTAATATTTTATTCTATAATAAATTTTAGTCTAATTACAATATATAATTAATTTTTTGTTTATACATTTCTGTTTTAAATATTATCTATAAAATCTTCTATTAATTTCAACATTTTACTATTATTTTTCTTATATGGTTTAGGTTCGAATTTTTTTGCTTTTTCTATCGCTCCTTTTAGTTTTTTTACATCATCTATTCCTATTATACAACCATCTTTTGCAAATTTTCCTACTATTTCTTTTTGATGATTATTTACATGTTCTCCATACTTATGCAATCTTGGTATTGCTATTACTTTTTTGCCTTTTTCTATTGATGTCATTATTGAACCTACTCCACCATGAGTAATTATTAAATCTGCTTGTTCTTGCAATTTTTCTAATTCTTCTTTTGATATTAATGTTAATATTTTCATATTATCAGAACTATATTTAGTATATCCTGCTTGTACAATTACTTCGTCTTTTATTATACCTTTTTTTATCAAATTATCTATTTCTTCTAATAATCTATGAAAACTATTATTTTGTGTACCTAGCATTACTAAAATCATTAATAAATCGAACCTCCATATACTGCTTTTGGATAAATTTTAAGCATTTCTTTCCATTGCACTATAAATAAATCTGCAATTGGATATATTAACCTACCTGTGGCTGTTTTTTTATTTGTATTTGCAAAAGTTTCTATATATATTATTTTGCTACCAAATATTTTACCTAAAATACACATTGGACCAGCTGTATGTGTTCCAGTTGTTACTATTACTTTTGGTCTTATTTTGAAATATAAATATATAGTTTTAAAACATAAAAATAAATACTTAAATATATATGAAAAGAGTTTTGCTCTTGTGCCATATGGTAAAAAATATAATTTTTCACCATATTTTTCTTTTAAATTCTCATTTGCTTTATCTTTTTCTGTAATTATATTATAATCATATTTTTCAAATAAAGGAGCTAATTGTAATAATTCATTAAGATGTCCTCCTGTACTTGATATAAATAATACCTTTTTTTTCATTTTTACACCTTTTTCTTCTTATTTTCCTTATATATTATATATTTTTTTCCCTCATATGTCTAGTCTTTAATTTTTTCTAATTTTAATAATTGCTAAATTGTTTATAAGTCAAAATTTTAATAGTGCTTGTCGCTCAAAAGAGTTATATGTATAAAATATTTATTTCGTTCCTCGGCTTCCCTCTCATAGCCTACTCATTCTAATCAAAAGTAAACGAGCCTCTCGTGAGGACGCGCCCTCATTTACTTGTTGCTAAGAATGCGTACGGCTATTCCCGGTCGCATTCGTCACTGCATAAATATTTTATACATATAACTCTTTTGAACTTATTTAATTTGTGCTTTTGACTTATAAACAATTTAGCAATTATTAAAATTAGAAAAAATTAAAAAGTAGAGCTAAAATGTACTGAACCCAAAAAATTGGACATTTTTTGATTAGGTACTAGGCAACTTGGGAATGAACTCTGTATTGTACAG
>CALXFD010000012.1 GCA_944387495.1 uncultured Clostridia bacterium
CTCTCAATTTGCGTTTTGGATGCTAGCATTTTTTCATTATGACCATGCGCTAGCATTTAGTACAATTGTTATTACTAGTGCTATTAATGTAATACCTTTATTAGTATTTCTTCTTTTTTGTTTTTCTTCTTTCATTTTCATCCTCCTTTTTTCTCTTTTGATTATAATTATAATATCATTTTATCTTTTCTTTTTCAATCTTTGTAATTAAATTGTAATATTTTAATACATCGTATTATAGTATCTATTATAATTATTACTAGGCATATTTCCATAGAATCCTGTTGTTGATATTGTAATGAATTTTATAGCATATATATCGCAATATACTAAACTATCATTTTCTACTGACCTTAACAATATGTAACTTGCCCCTACATCTTGTAATACTCCTATTCTGTCAACCATGTTATTTGTTCCTATTAAAAATTCTATTCTCATTAATTTTCCTATTTGTTCTCTTAGAAATGCTGGTGTGTATATTGAATTTGTTAGAATTTCTGGTGAATTTTCATCTATTTGTACATTTCTGTTTTCTCTTTTGTTGTTGTTTGTTTTTTCTTGTTCAGACATAATAACCTCCTTGTATTTGTTATATATTTTTAAGTATCTCTATATAAACTTGTTGGTCTATAAAAACAGTGTTCTCCTAATCTTGTGTGAAATGTACCTGAACCATTACTTGGAAATGTTTGTGAGCATGATGGTCTAAATGGATTTAAGTACCATAGGCAATCTCCTATTTCATTTAATTTGTTTCCTGATAATGCCCAGTCTGCAATGTAGTAGTGTATTTCTGTTGGTGTCATATTATATATGTTTTGAGGATTATATTGATAATTAATTGTTTCTCTTGCACAGTCAAATTGCCCTTGTTGAAATATTATATTTCGTATATTTCCTCCTTGTGATATTCTTGAATATTCTCCTTCACTTGCATTTACTCTGTTCATTACAACTGTTGCAACTGCTTTCATTCCGTTATCTCCTTCTCCACCTGCTTCACATTGGACTATTCTTGCTATTAGTTCTCTTTCTGAATATGCCATTTAATCACCTTCTTTTTTAATATATTATTATTTTATTTAAATGTTACATTTTTATTAAATAAATTTTAATTTTATTATTTTAAAATTTTATAATTTTTCTTTTATCTATTATTTTATTATGTTATAATTTGGTTGGTGATATAAATGAAGTTATTATTTAAAAATAGAACTAAATATAGTAAAAAAGTGTATAATGAATATTTGAATTTTCATAGAAATAAATATAATCTTAGTTATAAATTTTATACTATTATTGTTGCTTTATTATTGTTTTTCTGCATTGGTATGCAAGTGAAATATCATTATTATTCTTTGGCAATTTTGTTGTGTGTTATTTTTACTTGTTTTATTTTATGGAGATTGTTCCGACCAGTTTATGAGGTTAAAAAGGAATACCAAAGTAAGAAAATTGCTGATGAACAGACTTTTATTTTTAAGTTTTATGAAAATTGTTTTGTGATTACTAATAAATTGCAATATTCTAAGGTTAGATATTTTAAATTATATAAAATATTTGAAACTGCCGATTTCTTTTATTTGTATATTGATAAGGAACATGCTTTTTTGGTTGATAAAAATGGATTTACTTTTGGAAGTGCTGAGGAATTTTCTAAGTTTATTCATAAAAAATGCTTATTTAAGTATAAAAATGAAATTTCTTAATAACGTTTTTTATACATTATATATAATTTTTTAATGGTTTTAGTAAATTTAATACAGAATAAATTTATTTTTCTATGTATCTGTTTTTTTACTCTTAATAGGAAAGTTTCTGTTTTAAAGACTTGATTTTTTGAAATATCTTAATTTTCTTTTTAAAAAAATTATATACTTTCCTATAAGGTAAAAAAATAGCAAAATTTTCTATTATGATAATTTTGCTATTTTTTTACCTTACTTATATATTTTTTAATAATTTTTAAACTTAATTAACATATTTCAATTTGTTATTTTTTATAGTTTTAATAATCTCTTTAATTTTTTATTTCTTCAAAATTTAATAATTATTTTAAATTTTTTATTTTTCTAGATTTAATTATTATTTTTTGCATTTTCTTTTTTTAATCTATCTTAATATTTACTCCTTCAAGTCTTTTTATTATTTCAACTTCATCATTCGCTATTTTTTCTTCTTCTCCTGTTTTCATATTTTTTATTGTAACTTTATTTTCTTTTACTTCATCTTCTCCTATTACTACTACATAAGGAATTTCTAGCTTATCTGCATATTTGAATTTTGCTTTTAGTTTTTTGTTGTTTAAAAAGATTTCTGTATTTATTCCCATTTTTCTTAGTTTTGTTGCTAATTTTATTGGTTCTGTTAGATTTTCTAGCATTGGTATTATTAGTACTTCTGCTACTGCTCTTTTTGTGGCTTTTATTATATTTAATTCATTAAGTTTATAGAATAATCTTGTTAAACCTATTGATACTCCTACTCCTGGTAGTTTTTTGTTTGTGTAGTATTCTGCTAGATTTTCATATCTTCCTCCTGAACATACACTTCCTATTTCTCTATATTCATTTAAAAATGTTTCATATACTGTTCCTGTGTAATAATCTAAGCCTCTTGCTATTGTTAGGTCTACTTTAAAGTTCTTTTCTGGTACTCCAAATATTTTTATATTTTTTATTACTTCTTTTAGTTCTTTTACTCCTTGTTTATATGTTTCATTTTCTATGTTTAATTTTTCTAGTTTTTCTAGCTTCTCGTTTGTTGTTCCTTCTATTTCTATAAATTCTATTATTTTGTTTATTTGTTCACTATTTACTCCTATTTTTTCAAATTCTTCTACTACTGCTTCTTTTCCTATTTTTTCTATTTTGTCTATTATTCTTAGTATTTCTTCTGATTGTTCTTTTTGTCCTATTTCTTCAAATAATCCGTTTAATATTTTTCGGTTATTTATTCTTATTGTAAAATCTTCAAATCCTAAGTTTGTGAATATATCATATATTATACTTGGTATTTCTGCATCATTTATGATGTCTAATTCTCCATCTCCTATTATGTCTATATCACATTGATAAAATTCTCTGTATCTTCCTTTTTGGGCTCTTTCTCCTCTGTATACTTTTCCTATTTGATATCTTCTGAATGGAAAACTTAAATTTCCATAATTTTTTGCTACATATTTTGCAAGTGGCACTGTTAGGTCAAATCTTAATGATAAATCATTATCTCCTTTTTGGAAACGGTATATTTGTTTTTCTGTTTCTCCTCCTGCTTTTGCTAATAGTACTTCTGATAGTTCTATTATTGGTGTATCTATTGGCAAAAATCCATATTTTTTGTATGTTGTTTCTATTGTTTCTTTTATTTGGTTAAATAGGATTTGTTCATTTGGTAATAATTCCATAAAACCTGCTAATGTTCTTGGTTCTATTTTTGTCATTTTTCTCATCCCTTTCATTTTTATATTAGTTTTGGTTTCAATTCTAAGTATATTGGTTTTTCATCTTTGAGCATTGTTGCTCTTCCATGCCCTGGATATACCATGGTGTCATCTGGAAGAAGCATTAATTTTTTTGTTATTGAGTTTATTATGTCTTCTGTATTTGATGTTGGTAAATCTGTTCTTCCCCATGTTCCTCTAAATAATGTATCTCCTGAGAATAAACATTTTTCTTGCTCACAATATAGACATGTTGAACCTCTTGTATGCCCTGGTGTGTGTATTACTCTAAACTCTAAATTCCCTAAATGTAGTAAATCGCTATCATCTAGTCTTGAATCTGCTTCTAATTCTATTTTTGGTAAATCTATTATATTTGATAAGTTTATATTTGCATTATTTAATCCTTCACTATCATATCTGTGTATTAATATTTTGCCTCCACATTTTTCTTTTATTTCATTTACTGCTCCTATGTGGTCACTATGGCAATGTGTTAAATAGATGTATTTTACTTTTCCATTTAGTATATTTATCATTTCTATTATTTCATCTGCTTTTCCTGCTGGGTCTATCACCATTATTTCTTTGCTTTTTTCATCTAATATTATGTAACAATTTGTTGGGTCCCCTATCCATGTATTAATCTTTAGTTCTTTTAGTATCATTTTCTTCTCCTCTTCTAGTTCGTTATTTTTATGAATATTCTTTATTTTAAATTTTCTCTATTTTTTATCTTTTGTTAAAAACTTTCTATTTTTTTCTTTTTACTTCATAAACACTATCTACTTTTCTTACAACTCTTATAGCTTTGTTAAGTTCGTCTAAGTTTTCTAGTTGTAATGTAATATCTATTATTGCAATTCTTTCTTTTGTAGTTTTTGTATTTACTCCTAATATATTTACTTTTGTTGTTCCAAGTTCTTTTAGTATGTCAACTAATAATCCATTTCTATCATTTGAGAATATTTCTATTTCTGCTTGATATTCTGTCTTATCTTTTACATACCATTCTACATCTATCATTCTATTTTCATCTGATATTAAGTCTTTTACATTATAGCAGTCTTTTCTATGTACAGATACTCCTCTTCCTTTTGTTATATATCCTACTATTTCATCACCTGGTAGTGGATTACAACATTTTGAAAGTTTTACTAAACAATTATCTATACCTTTTACTATAACACCAGAACTTGATGGCTTTGGTTTTTTCTGTTTTTCTTCTTTTAATTTTTCTAGTTTCTTTTCAATATCTTCTTCTTGATGTTCTTTTCTATATTCTTGTAACATTCTTGCTATTACTTTTACAGATGAGTTTGCTCCAAAGCCTACTGCTGCATACATTTCTTCTAAATTTTTATATTTATATTTTTCAAGCATTGGATTTATGTATTCGTTTTTGAATAAATCTGTATGTGTAAATCCTATTCTTTTTAGTTCTTTTTCTATTAATTCTTTTCCTTTTTCTATATTTTCTTCTTTTTGTGCTTTTTTGAACCAATTTTTTATTTTATTTTTAGCTCCTGAACTTTTTACAAATTTTAGCCAATCTCTACTTGGTCCTTTTGAATTATCTGATGTTATTATTTCTACTATATCTCCACTTTCTAGTGGTGTTATTATTGGCATCATTTTGCTGTTTATTTTACATCCTGTCATTCTATTACCAATTTCTGCATGTATACTATATGCAAAATCTATTGGTGTTGCTCCTCTTGGCAATACTTTTATTGCTCCTTTTGGTGTAAATACATATACTTCGTCTTCAAATAATTCTGTTTTTAAAGTATTTAGAAATTCTTGTGGGTCTTGTAATTCATTTTGCCATTCTAATGTTTCTCTTAGCCATGCTAATTTATCTTCTTCTACTTTTACAGATTGTTTTCTTCCAAAATAACTTGCTTCTTTATATGCCCAATGTGCAGCAATACCATATTCTGCAACTCTATGCATTTCCCATGTACGTATTTGTACTTCAAATGGTGTTCCCTTTTCTCCTAATAATGTTGTATGTATTGATTGATACATATTAGGTTTTGGAACTGCAATATAATCTTTAAATCTTCCTGGCATTGGGCTGTATAATTCATGAACTACTCCTAATGCTGCATAACAGTCTTTTACTGAATTTACTAATATACGTAATGCAAATAAGTCATATATTTGGTCTAATGTTTTATTATCTCTTTTCATTTTTCTATATATACTGTATAAATGTTTTGCTCTTCCTGTTACTTCTGCATCTATTTTTTGTCTTTTTAGTGCTACTCTAATCTTGTCCATTATTTGTTCTATAAATTTTGTTCTTTCTTCTCTTTTTTTGTTTATTCCTTCTACTAATTCATGATATTCTTCTGGTTCTAAATATTTAAAAGATAAATCTTCTAATTCCCATTTTAAAGAATAAATTCCTAAACGGTTTGCAAGTGGTGCATATAAATCTCTTGTCTCTTTTGCATTTGCTATTTGTCTATCTCTTTTTAGGTATTTTAATGTTCTCATATTATGAAGTCTATCTGCTAATTTTATTAAGATTACTCTTATATCTTTTCCCATTGCTAAGAACATTTTTCTATAATCTTCAACTTGTTGTTCTTCTACTGTTGCAAATTGTATACGACTAAGTTTAGTAACACCTGCTACCATATCTGCAATTTCATTTCCAAACATTTTTCTTAAATCTGCATCTGTAATATCAGTATCTTCAACTACATCATGTAAAAGTGCTGCACATATTGTACTATCATCTAGCCCAATATCTGCTAAGATATATGCTACATTTAAAGGATGTATTATATATGGTTCTCCTGAGCCTCTTTTTTGGTCTTTATGCTTTTCATTTGCTAAATTATATGCTTTCATTATTAATTTTGTGTCTACTCTTCTTGCATGTTCTTTTCTTTTATTTATTACATCTTGTATTGTAATATCTTTTTTTCCTTCTTGCATAAATTCACTTCCCTTTTTTCTTTTTTACATTTTATACTGATTTCATTATATCTTTTATATTTATCTGTAATGTATCAACTCCATTAAATGTGTTTATTTCTAGAACTCCTACAACATCTATTTTATCTCCTATTGTATATTCTTCTGCTAAATGTCCTAAATTAAATCCTATTGCATTTACTACTGTGTTTCCTTCTTTTAATGTTAGTTTTAAATGTTTTCCCTCTGACAATGCTCTTATTGAATCAATTTTTAAGTTTTTAAATGCAAATACTGGCATTTTATTTCCTTCTCCAAATGGTTCTAGTAATTTTAAACTTTCTACCATTTCTTTATTTATATTACTAAAATTGATTTTTGCATCTATATTTATTATTGGTACTATTTCACTTATATTGCTTTGTTCTGCTATTTGTTCAAATTCTTTTTTGAATTTTTCAAAATTTTCTTTTTTAATAGTAATTCCAATTGCCATACTATGGCCACCAAATTTTTCTATTGTATCTAAACATTTTGTTAATGCTTCATGTAGGTCAAAACCTGGTATACTTCTTCCTGAACCTGTTCCTATTCCATCTTCTTCAAAACTTAATAATATACTAGGTTTAAAATACAATTCTGTTATTTTTGATGATACAATTCCTATAACTCCATGGTGCCAGTTATGACCACCTAATATTATTGTATTTTTTTCCTCTAAATGCTCTTTTTCTATCTGTTCTTTTGCATTATCAAATATTTTCTTTTCTGTTTCTTGTCTAATTCTATTATATTCATTTAATTTTTGGCTTAAATTATTTACTTCATTTATGTTTTTAGATAAAAACAAATCTAATGCATCTTCTGCTCTTCCCATTCTTCCACATGCATTTATTCTTGGTGCTATTCCAAATGATATACTATTTGAATCTATTTTACTATATCCGGCATGTGTTTATAATTGCTCTTAATCCTATGTTTTTTGTTTGTTTTACTAGCATTAATCCTAATTTTGTAATTACCCTATTTTCATCAACTAGTGGTACTATATCTGATATTGTTCCTACACATACAATATCAAGATATTTTAAATATTCCTCTTCTTTTAATCCTAGTTTTATTCCAATTGCTTGTATTAATTTAAAAACTACTCCTACTCCTGCAAGTTCTCTAAATGGATATGTACTATCTTTTCTTTTATTATCTATTACTGCTAATGCTTTTGGTAATTCATTTCCTGGTTCATGATGGTCTGTTACTATTGTTTCTATTCCTAAACTATTTGCATAATCTATTTCATTAATTGCTGAAATTCCACAATCAACTGTTATCATCAATTTAGTACCTTTATCTTTTATTTGAGCTATTGCATTATTGTTTAACCCATATCCTTCATTTAGTCTATTTGGTATATATTGTGAAACTTCTAATCCTCTATCTGCCAAAAAGCTTTTTAATACTGTTACACTTGTTATTCCATCTACATCATAATCTCCATATATTGTTACATTTTCTTTTTCATTTATTGCTTTTATTATTCTTTCTACTGCTATTTCCATATCTTTTATTAAAAACGGATTATGAAAATCATTTCTTGTTGGTGATAGGAATAGTTTTATTTCTTTTTCATCTGTTATATTTCTGTTAACTAATATTGTTGATAATAATTTGTTCAAATTATATTTTTGAGAAATCTCCTCTACTTTTTCTTCATCAACATCATATATTTGCCATTTTTTATTCATATTTTTCTCCTATTTTTAATTTTTATATTATTGTATACTATTTTTTTACTTTTTTAAAGTGTTTTTTTAATTTTATATTCTCTTTTTTACTTTTTGTGGTATAATCTAAATGTCGAAAAATACAAAAGATTGGAGTTGAAGAAAATGGTTAATTCAAAAGAAGAAGTAGATGTTGCAAAAATGTATGGAGAAGAATGTTTACTCTCTAAGGAGGCTTTTATTAAAAAACATAAAATTAAAGAAAATGGTTTAAGCACTCAAGAGGCAAATCGTAGGTTGCAAGGTTTAGGGTATAATGAGATTAAACAAACCAAACCTAAAAGATGGTATAATTATTTTTTAGAAAGCCTATTTAGCCCTTTTAATATTATTTTACTGGGTATTACTTTACTTTTAGTTTATACAGATATAATTTTACCAAAATCCCCTAGCTATGCTAATATTTCAGTTATATTAATTTTAGTTACAGCAACTACATTGTTAGACTTTGTAGAAGAATATCGTTCTAATAGGGCTGCAAGTAAATTAAAAGATTTAGTTGCTACTACTTGTACTGTTTTAAGAGATGGCAAAGAAGTTTCTCTTCCTATTAAAGATGTTACTATCGGAGATATTATAATTTTATCTGCTGGAAGTATGATACCTGCTGATTTAAGATTAATTGAATCAAAAGATTTATATGTAGGTCAATCTTCTTTAACTGGTGAATCTGATGCAGTTAATAAAAATGTAGAAGCTTCTGTTACTATTGAAGATTTAGATAGTATTGCAGATATAGATAATATATGTTTTATGGGTACAAGTGTTGTTTCTGGAAATGCAAAAGGTGTAGTTATTAAAACTGCTGATTCTACATATTTTGGAAAAATTGCTCATACTTTATCAAAAGGAAAACCAAAAACAGCTTTCCAAAAAAATATTGAAAGTATTAGTAAACTTTTAATTAAATTTATGCTTGTTATTATACCTATTGTATTTATACTTAATTTTTGGAAACATGATGTAATTACTGCATTTACATTTGCTGTTGCAATAGCAATAACTATTACTCCTTTACTTTTACCAGTTATATTGTCTTCTTGTCTTTCAAAAGGTGCTGTAAGAATGTCTAAGAAGAAAACTATTGTAAAAAAGTTGGATTCAATACAAAACTTTGGCGCTATGAATATTTTATGTACTGACAAAACTGGAACTTTAACAGAAGATAATATTGTTTTAGAAAAATATTTAGATATTAATGGTGAAGAAGATATTAGAGTTTTAAAACATGCATTTTTAAATTCTTCTTTTCAAACTGGATTAAAGAGTAATATAGATGAGGCTGTTATTAAAAGAGGTTTGGAATATAATATGAAAGAAGTTTCTTCTAATTATACAAAAATTGATGAAATTCCTTTTGATTTTTCTAGAAGATGTTTATCAATTATTTTAAAAGATAATAATGATAAAGTTCAGCTAATTACAAAAGGTGCTGTTGAAGAAATTTTAAATATTTGTACAATGGTTGATTATAGAGGAACTGTTTCTCCTTTAACAAAAGAGATTAGACAAAATATTTTAAAAATTAGTAAAGGTTTAAATAAAGATGGCCTACGTGTTGTTGCAGTTTGTCAAAAAAATGTATCCCCTGATATTCAAAAATTTGAAGTTTCTGATGAAAAAGATATGATTTTATTAGGATTTATTGGATTTTTAGACCCTCCAAAAGAGTCTGCAAAAGAATCTATAAATAGATTACATTATTATGGTATTAAAGTAATTGTTTTAACAGGTGATAATGCAGAAGTTACAAAGGCTGTATGTGATAAGGTTGGTATAAAATGCAAAAAAATAATATTAGGAAGCCAATTAGATAAATTAGATGACTTTGCAGTTCTAAGATTACTAAAAAAGCACAATGTTTTTGCTAAACTTTCTCCTATACAAAAAGCGAGAATTGTTCGTTTATTACGTGATATCGGAAAAGTTGTTGGATATATGGGTGATGGTATAAATGACAGCCCTTCTCTTACAAATTCAGATGTTGGTATTTCTGTTGATACTGCTGTTGATATTGCAAAAGAATCTGCTGATATTATTTTACTTGAAAAAGATTTGAATGTACTAATAGATGGTGTAGAAGAAGGTAGAAAAACTTTTGCAAATTTAATGAAATATATTAAACTTACTTCTAGTTTGAATTTTGGTGAAGTTTTAGCTGTTATGGTTGCAAGTTTAGCAGTACCATTTTTACCAGAAACTCCTATTCAATTATTGTTTGAAGGTATGCTTTATGATTTAGGTCAAATGACTTTACCTTTTGATAATGTTGATAAAAATATTATAAAACGTCCTAAAAAACTTGATATAAAAAGTTTGAAAAGATTTATGTTTTTTATGGGTCCTATAAGTGCTGTATTTAATTTACTTGTTTTTGTTGCTTTATGGTTTTTATTTAAAGTAAGAGATGCTTCTACTTATCAAACAATTTGGTTTTGTTATAGTATAGTTGCTAATTTACTTGGTATGCATATTATTAGGACTGCAAAAATACCATTTATTCAAAGTAATGCAAATAAGGTAGTTTATATTTCATCTTTTAGTTTGATTTTAATTGCTTTGATTTTACCTTTTACTCCTCTTGGAGCTTTAATTGGACTTGTGCCAATTGCTGTAAAATATATTGCATTGATATTTGTTATTGCAATAATGTTTTGTGTGGTTACTTTATTTGCTAAGAAATTTTATATTAAGAAATTTAGAGAATGGATTTAATAAGTCACATAAAAAGATACCCTTCACAAAAGTTTGGGTATCTTTTTTATTACATTATGTCTTTGTATTTTAGACTTTCTACTAAATTTCCTTCTACATCTTTTATTTGTATTTCCTCTTCTGCAATTATCGCATAACTATGTTTTGTATTTTCTTTTGGTAAAGATATTGAGCCTGGATTTACAAATATTTTTCCTTGTTCTTGTTTTATGAAATGTGTATGGAAATGTCCATAGCACATTATATCAAAATCTTCTTTTGGTAGGTTATCTATATTATATATGTGTCCATGTGTAAAGAAGAACTTTTTTCCATTTATTTCTTCTAGTAAATTTTTATTAAATTGAAATTCTGATATCATTTCATCTACTTCTGCATCACAATTTCCTTTTATAACTTCTAGTCTATCTTTTAATGCATTTAGTATTTTGGCTACTTCTAATGGATTATATTCTTGTGTTAATGGATTTCTTGGTCCATGGTAATATAAATCTCCTAATACTATTATTTTATCTGGTTCTTCTCTATTTACTATTTCTTCTATTTTTTTGGCATAGTATGATGAGCCATGTATATCTGATATTAATAAAACTTTCATAATTCTTTCCCTTTCTTTTTATTTATTATTTATGTAGATTTATATATTTTATCCCATTAATGCTTTTATTTCATCATCTTGTTTTAACCTAGCAGATATAAAGTGATATGCTTGTTTATTTTGTTTTACTGCTATTTCAGCTAGTTCTTTGTCATCTATTAGTCTACTACTTGCATATTTTATTATTATTCCTTTATTTGTTACTGCTGATTTTACTACTTCTTTATCATCTCTAAGTTCTGGGCTTGCGTAATATAATGCTTGACCATATGTTTTACAACTTTCTAAGATAATATCTCTATCTGCTCTTAGTCTTTCTGATGCATAACATACTGTCCATGGTGCTGTTTTTATAGCTAATTGCAATATGTCTTTATGGTCTTTTAGCCTATCACTTGCAAATTCTAGGGATTCTCCATTTTGTTCTAATGCTGCTTTTACTATTTCTTCGTCATCTTTTAACCTGTCTGATGCAAGATCTAAGTTTTTGCCATTTTCTTGTACTGCTTTTAATATTATTTCCTTGTTATCGTTATTTTGTTCTATCTCTTCTATATCCATTTTATTATCTCTTTTCTTTTTTGGTTTTCTTTTAGTATTTTATTTTAATATTTTTATTCTGTCAAGAATGTTCTAATACATTTAATGGAAAAGGAAAGTATTCCTCAACTACTTCCCAATTCCGACTATGTAATGACACATTTTAGTTTATTATATAAATGCTAAATTATAAATAAGATTTGTAAATATACATATCGCAATTCCACAAATTGTTGGTATCAAAAAGCTTAGTATTACCCATCTCATTTTTCCTGTTTCTTTTTTTATTGTTAATAATGTAGTAGCACATGGGAAATGGAATACTGTAAATATCATTACATTTATGGCTGTTAATATAGTCCAACCATTTTGCCTTAATATTTCCCCTATCATTTGTGTTTCTTCCATATTTATTAGTGATGTTCCATTTAAGTAACACATCAATATTATTGGTAAAACAATTTCATTTGCAGGAATTCCAAAAATAAAAGCTGTTAATATATATCCATCTAATCCCATTATTTGTGCAAATGGTTCTAAAAAGTTTGCTATCATTGTCAATAAACTCTCTCCATTTATTCCTATATTTGCAAAAAGCCATATTACAATTCCTGCTGGTAATGCTACTGCTACTGCTCTTCCTAATACAAATAATGTTCTATCAAAAAATGCTCTTACAATTATTTTCCCAAATTGTGGC
The DNA here is from genome assembly GCA_944387495.1 of uncultured Clostridia bacterium. Lineage (GTDB taxonomy): Bacteria > Bacillota > Clostridia > TANB77 > CAG-508 > CAG-269. The sequence goes on from CALXFD010000012.1 coordinate 12,714, forward strand.
TTTCTATATGGTGGCAATTCTAATGTTAATGATGATGGCATTCCTTTTAATATTGTTTTAGATAATATTTTTGATATTATTAATGTCATAAATATTCCTAATAATATTACTAATATTACAGATAAAGTTGATAATATTGATGCCCCTATTCCAGTTATTGTTCCTGCTATAAATATTGTAGATATTGTGATTAAAAACGGGAATCTTCCGGTTACATGGTACTAAATTATTTGTTAGTATTGCGATTAACCTTTCTCTTGGAGAATTTATTATTCTGCATCCTGTTACTCCACAACTATTACAGCCAAATCCCATGCACATGGTGATGACAATATGGTATATTTAAAATATGTGGATAAAAGTCGAAAAAGTAGCATTGTTAGTGCCAAATTTGATGTTTATTTTAGTTTATAAAAATAAACTTTTTATAATTATTGCCTATAATATAAGAGGTTTTCATAAGAAAACCTCTATACCTATTGAAATTCTTTAAAAACTCTCGCTTAATTCGTTTGATGGTATAAATGTGATTGGCCCTTGCTGATAATTCTTTTCACACAATTCCAGAACTTTCTTAAAGAATTCCTCGGAAGATACCATTTTTGAAACAGAAACGGCCAAAATGCCTGGTAATCTAAGTCCATGCCACTCAAAAGTAATTGTTGCTTCTTTTTCTTTCTTTACCTGTGATAAAGCAAACTCATAATTTTCATTACCTTGCCGTATATCTGCTGCACAGTCATCCCATTGAGTCCAGTTTGCCCAAATAAGTAATCCAATTTGTCCTTTTTCCTGAGCTTCTTTTAAAGAATCCCGAAGTAGTTTCTCCGTCATAAATGAATCCTCCTTTTATTTTATAGGTTATATATATTGCATTTGCAATACACTTTAAAACATATTTTATCATATTTTTGTATAAAAATCAATTTTTGAATTTTTAAATTGACAAAATAATAATAATATGTTATTATTTAAATACAATAAAAATGTATCCTAGTTCAGGTTGAGGATAACATTTACTCGTATGTGTACCGTAACTACACATACTTTTTTTATGCAAAAAAACAGAGCAAGACCGTAACTTCCTACTCTGTTTCGACTATGTAATGACATATTTAGTCTTTATCCTTTTTGTTTTCTTCTACTTTTAATTGATTGTTTTTATCTCTTTCAGCTAAAAGCATTTCAACTAATCGTAGAATAAGCTCAGGTTGAGTCATCACATTTACCCCCTTTCCGCTCTATGTAAGAACTACCTTCATGACAAGAAAGGTTGCTATTATATTACAATATTTTACAATAAAAAACAAGCGAACAGTAAATATTTATTTAAGATTTTTTTAATAACTATTGAATATATTATTTTGTTTTTATAGAGTACTATTTATAAAATTATAGTTTCGTAAAATGGAGCAAATTGAAGTTTTTTTTAATAAATTTTTGCTCCATTTTATTTTTTATCTAATACACTTGTTTCAATACTTTTCCGCCTTTCAATCCCTATTTACCTGTGTGGTGTTATAGGAGCGACATCGTTAGATGTCGCGTTAAGGAGACTTTTAGAACACTTCTTAGTATGATTAAAGTTGGTTATTTTATAAATTAATAAAATAAAGGGAGAATTTTAACAAGAAAATCACTGTATATATAATAAGAGACAAATTTAAATAATTTTCTAATTTGGGTAGATTTTTTAAGAGAAAACATATGTATATATAATAGAGGAACATTTAGTAATAGTACAAGTTTTTTTTAAATAACTATTTAAAGAGGTTATGCTATGAATGAAAAATATCTTAAATTAAAAATAGAATCTGTTGTAAATAAAATATTATATAAAAAAAATATAATTGATAAAAATGTTTTTGAAAAAACTTCTACAAAGCTTGATAAATTAATGTTTGAGGGAAATGAAAAATAAATTTTTTTGACATTTACTTTATATCTTATATTTTAGTACAATAAAATAAGTATTAATTGCAAAAAGGAAAGGAGATTTATATGACATTATATGAAATGAAACAAGAACTCTTATCTGGAAAAACGATTTTTGATTTACCTTTAAGAGTAGTATATTATGCGAGAGTATCAACTGAAAAAGAAGAGCAAATTAATTCCTTAAAGAATCAAGTATCATTTTTTGAAAATTATATTAGAAAAAATGTTAATTGGACTTTTTTTCGTGGCTATGTAGATGAAGGAATAAGTCGGCACCACTTCCCTAAAGCGTGAAAATTTTATGCAAATGATAGAAGATAGCAAAAAAGACGAATTTGATTTAATAGTGGCAAAAGAGGTTTCAAGGTTTTCTCGTGATACGATTGATAGTTTGTATTATACTAGAAAATTATTAGAATATGATGTATGTGTTTATTTTTTATCAGATAATATAATAACTGCATCAAATGATGGAGAATTAAGACTAACAATCATGTCTAGCATGGCACAAGATGAAGTTCGTAAAATATCTGAAAGAACAAAATTTGGTTTTAAAAGAGCTATTGAAAAAGGAACGGTTTTAGGAACTAATAATATTTGGGGCTATAAAAAAGAAAAAGGAAAACTTGTAATAGATGAAATTGAATCACCACTAATTAGAACAATTTTTGATACATATGCAAATAATCAAAAAATAGGTTTAAAGAAGTTATCTATCCAACTAGCAGAACAGGGGTATTATAATCGTAATGGCAATATGATTCATCAAAACACTTTAAAAAAAATTATTCAAAATCCCAAATATAAAGGATATTATACAGGAGGTTTATCAACTGTTGTAGATTACAGAACTAAGAAAAGGAATTTCTATGATAAACAAGAATGGAAAGTATTTAAAGATTATGAAAAAGTACCTCCAATTGTGTCAGAAGAATTATGGGATAAGGCAAATCAAAAATTATTAAGTAGAAGCAAATCTGCTAAAATGTACCAAAAACATCAAACTACCTATCCCATTTCTGGTAAATTATATTGTAAAAAGCATAAATGTGGTTTTGTAAGAAAAATACGACATTACAAAAATAAAGAAGATGTTATATATTGGTATTGTGGAGACTTTCATAAAAAAGGAAAAAAGAATTGCCTACCTGCTTGTTTTAAGCAAGAAGATTTATATGATATTTTGCTTATTGTTTTTAAAAAATACGAAATATATAAAGAAGAAATTGCAGAAGAATTAATGTCATTTTATTTAGGACTTTCAAAAGAAGAAGAAAATATAGAAAAAGAAAAGAAGATAATAAATGAGATAAAAGTTCTTGAAAATAAGAAAGATAAACTATTAGATTTAGCTTTAGATGGCTTTTTAAGCAAAGAAGAATTACAGATAAAGAAAGTATCTATTGAAAAAGAAATTTCTAGTTTAAATTTAAAATTAAAAGAAATAGAAGATAAGAAAAATCAAGTAAGTAATAGCAAACAATCTTTTAAGCAATATAGCAAAAAGCTAAAAGAAAATATATTAAAAGAACTAGTAATAACCAAAGATAATTTAGAAACTTATATTGAAGAACTCTTAGATAAAATAATTGTAGAAGAATTAGAACAAGAAACCCAAGTGTATTTAAAAATTATCCTTGCAGGAAACAATATAATAAAATATGGTATTCCTGTAAAACTCAGGCAAGTCAGTCAAATAAAGAAAAACAAAGTGGCTGATTTTAAAAATCTCCCACTTTGTCACTCCCATGCACATAGTTATCATCTGTTTTCCAGAACAGCATGCTTTTTTAAAAAAACCGTCCATATTAAATGCTATTCTAGGTAGATAGCCTAAATCTTCTAATATTGTGAATAATGGAAAAAATATTGCCATAGGTGGTAACATTACAGATACAACCCATGTTAATGTTTGGTATCCACCTAAAATTAACATATCTGACAACCATTGTGGAGCATTTATATAATTCATAAATTCTAATAACTTTTCTTGTAAATTCCTAAATAAGTCTAATAAAATTTGTGAAGGATAATTTGCTCCTACTATTGTTAGCCAAAATACTATACCTAAAAATAAAAGCATTATTGGAATTCCTAGTGTTTTTGAAGTTAATATTTTATCTATTTTTCTGTCTTTTTTTGTATAGTTCTCATCATTATATTTACATACTTCTTTACATATTGTTTCTGCTTTTTTCATAATTGTATAAATTATTTTATCTTTTATTTTTTCTTTATTATCTTTTATTTTTAAAATTTTCCCATAATATTTTTTATTTGTATTTTTTTCTTTATATTTAGTCATATAATTTTTTATTCTTAATTTATTGATATTATATGTTTTATGTACTTCTTTTTTAATTATATTTATATCTATATTTAATCTTTTTTCTATTGTGTCTAATATTTTTTCATCTCCATCTATTATTTTTAAGCTTACCCATCTATATAAATTTTCATTTAATTTATATTTTTCTTTTAATTTTTGTGTTATTCTCTCTACCTCTTCTTCTATTTCTTTTTCATAAATTATTTTATTTGGTTTTATTATAATTTTATTCTCACATAATTTTTTTACTATATCTAATAAATTATTTAATGTTTGTTTCTTTCTAGCTATTGTTCCTACTACTGGAATATTTAGCTTGTTTTGCAATTTTTTTAAGTCTACCTGTATACCTTTCTTTTTTGCTTCATCTAATAAATTTACACATAAAACTACATTATCCGTAATCTCCATTATTTGAAAAACTAAGTTTAAATTTCTTTCTAAACATGTTGCATCTACCACTACTACTGTTACATTTGGCTCTTCAAAAATTATATAATCTCTTGCAATTTCTTCTTCTTCTGAATTTGACATTATTGAATATGTACCAGGGATATCTATAAATGTCATTTTTGTATTTTTATAAATACATTCCCCTTTTGCATTTGCTACTGTCTTTCCTGTCCAATTTCCTGTGTGTTGATGCATACCAGTTATACTATTAAATATAGTAGATTTCCCCACATTCGGATTTCCAGCTAGAGCTATTTTATAACCTTCTATTTCATTTAGCTTTTCTTTTTTTAATAGATGTATCCCTGTTGAAGTATTTGTAAGACCCATACGAACTTTGTGGCTTATTAATACAAATAAGCCCACTCTCCTTTTTAATATATATTTAGGTTTTGGGTTTTACCTATAAACCTTTAAATATTTAAAAACATTATTATAAAATATAAACTTTTATATATAATAATCATTTTTTAAGAAATTGTTACTTAAAAAATAATTTTAATTTTACTAGAATCTTCTTCCCTTATAGCAATTAAATTCCCCCTAAACTCATAAGCCCTTGGGTCTTTTGATGGACTTATTAACACTGGCTTTATTTTAGTTCCTTTTATTAACCCTAAATCTAATAATCTACGTTTAGTCTGCCCATCACATAACACTTCTTCTACAATACCTTCTAAATCCATAGGCAATTTATCTAATGTAATTTCTCTATCTTTCACAATTATAACTCCTCCTTTTTGAAATTATGTCTACTAATATTTTATTCTCAAAAAATAAACCTGTTAAAAAATCTTCCAAAAACTCTTTATCAAAACTAAATATTGTTATATAATGTACTAAACTCATATACGAATTAATTAATACGTATATACCATAACCTAAATTATATGTATAAAACACACTCATTTACATATAATTTTGTTAGGAGGTTCAAATTATGCAAAAAAAATTTAAAGTAGCAATTGTAGGAGCTACTCGGATTAGTAGGCAGAACTGCCCTAAAAGTTTTAGAAGAAAGGGATTTAAGAAACGTTGATTTTGTATTATTCGCATCAAAAAAATCTGCTGGAACAAAAGTAGAATTCTTAGGACTAAATTACATTATCCAAGAACTAACTGAAAATAGTTTTGATTCAGGATTTGATTATGCAATTTTCTGTGCTGGTGGGGAAACCTCTAAAAAATATATCCCTATTGCAGTTTCTAAAAACTGCACAGTAATTGACAACAGTAGTGTTTACAGAATGGACCCAGATGTACCTTTAATAGTACCTGAGGTAAATGGAAATAAAATGTATGATAATAAAGGAATAATTGCAAACCCAAACTGTTCAACTATACAAGCTGTACTTCCTTTAAAGCCATTAGATGATAAATATAAAATAAAACGTATTGTCTATTCTACATATCAAGCAGTTTCAGGTGCTGGTAAAACAGGTGTTGAAGATTTAGAAAATGGTGCAAAAGGAATTCCACCAAAAAAATTTCCTTATCCTATTTTTAACAATTGTCTTCCACATATCGATGTATTTATGGATGATGGATATACAAAAGAAGAACATAAAATGATTAATGAAACAAGGAAAATCTTAAATAAACCAGATTTACCTATAACTGCAACTACTGTTCGTGTTCCGGTTATAAACTGTCACAGTGAATCTATAAATGTAGAATTTGAAGAAGATTTTGATATTTATGATGTTAAAATTTTATTACAAAACTATCCTGGAATTATCGTTGTTGACGACCCAGAAAAAAATTACTATCCTATTGCAACAAAAGCAGATGGATATGATGAAGTTTTTGTTGGTCGAATTAGACGTGATTATAGTGTAAAAAGTGGATTAAATTTATGGGTTGTTGCTGATAATTTAAGACGTGGAGCAGCAAGTAATGCTATCTTTATTTTAGAAAAATTAATTAATGAAAATATGACTCGTATTTAAATTTTATATTTAATTAATTATTATATTAAGATTTATTTTAAAAATTAATTAGTTTTTATGTAGCAAAAAAAGAGAATATTTGAAGTAAATATTCTCTTTCATTTTGTTTAAACTTTTTTCCAAAACCACTCTAAACTATTGTCTAAACTTTTTCTTCCTAGTTTTTTAGCTTCTATATCATCAACCCATAAATATGCGAAGAATGAAATTAAGATAAATACAAAATCTACTGCTATACATCTAGACAATGTAGATACCATATAGTTAAACTCTTCTGGTAATGTTACTAATTGAGCCACATGTACAACAAGCAATATTAAATATGCAAATAGCACTATTCCTGATATATAACTTTTTTTAATCTCTTGTGATAAAAAAATTAATAATACTGTTGCAACCAACATTAATATAAGAGTTAAGGCATTTGAAATATCAAATATAAACATAGTATTCCCCTCCGTTTTTCATTAGTTTATTATATAATATCATTTATTTGGCTTCTGTTCAATGAATTTTTTGTTACAATTATATTACAATTATGTTACTTGTGTTTCAAAGATACTCTATTTTAATTTCTTTTCTATTAATTTTGCAATCTCATTAGCTTTTTTTGTTATATATTCTTGATTTTCTCCTTCTATCATAACTCTTACTAATGGCTCTGTTCCTGATGGTCTTATTAACACTCTTCCATTTCCAGCAAATTCTTTTTCTAATTTTTCTATTGCATCTTTTATTTCTTTGTCTTCTTCGTAATCATATTTTTTATCTGAATTTACTTTTGCATTTACTAATATTTGTGGATATAGTTTTACCATACTTGCTAATTCTGACGCTTTTTGTTCTTCTTCTAATATTGTTTGTATTAACATTAATGAAGTTAATATACCATCTCCTGTTGGATTGTAGTCTAATAAAATTACATGTCCTGATTGTTCTCCACCTAGGTTAAATCCATTTTTCAACATTTCTTCTAAAACATATCTATCTCCAACTTTTGTTTGCAATAATTCTAATCCATTATCTCTTGCAAATTTGTTTAAGCCTAAATTACTCATAACTGTTGCAACAATTGTATCTTTACTTAATTTTCCTTTTTTTCTTAAATTAGTAGAAATTATTGCAAGTAATTTGTCACCATCGATTTCATTTCCATTTTCATCTACTGCTAGGCATCTATCTCCATCTCCATCATATGCTATTCCAAGGCTTAATTTATTTTCTACTACAAATTTTTTAAGTCCTTCTAGATGTGTTGAACCACAATTTTCATTTATATTTATTCCATCTGGTTTATTATTTATGATTTTATAATTAATTCCTAATGCCTTAAATACTTTTTCTGCAACTACTGATGTAGCACCATTGGCTGTATCTATTCCAACTACAAAATCTTTTTTCATATATTTTTCTATATTGTCATCAAAATTCTTTCTAAAAAAATATACATATTCATCTAATAAATCAAATCTATATTCAGATACACCTATTTTTTCATTTTTTGCTGTTAATTCTTCTAATTTTCCTGATTCCATTACTTCTTCTATTTCTTCTTCTAATGAATCTGGTATTTTCATTCCTTTATTGCTGAAAAATTTTATTCCATTAAATTCAAATGTATTATGAGAAGCTGATATTACTACACTTGCATCTGCATTTAACTTTCTTGTTAAATATGCTACTGCTGGTGTTGGTATTACTCCTAATAATTTAACATTTGCTCCATAACTTAAAAATCCTGCTGTCATTGCACTTTCTATTAAAGTTCCTGATATACGTGTATCTCTACCTATCAAAATTGTTGGTGTATGGTCTGTATGTTTTGATAAAACATATGCTCCTGCTTTTGCTACTTTATATACTAATTCTGGTGTTAATTCTGTATTAGCAATTCTTCTAATACCATCTGTTCCAAAGTATTTTCTCATATTAAACTTCCTTTCTAATTACTAACTAATTTTTATATAAAATTGTTTAGTATTTCTAATTCATAATACATAATTTTTATCTTTTGAAGTTTATAATCATTTTTTCTTTTAATGTTAATTTAAAATCTGTTGGTTCTTCTATTTCTATTTTTTTGTTATTTAATAATAATTTGGGATTTTTAGTTGTTAATTCTTCTAATTTTTCTGAGCCTATAATTGATTCTATTTCTCTTAATATTTGTGGTATTTTTGGATATATTGTGTTTGGTCTATGCACATCTGAACCCAAAAAATGCACCATATTATTTTCAAAAAATTTTCTTACTATTATTTGTGCTTTTTCTCCATATTGCCCTATTATACTTCCATAATTCGCTTGCATTAATACTCCCTTTTCTATTAAATCATAGACTAAATCTGGGTCTTTTTGCACATATGAATATCTTTCTGGATGTGCTAATATTGGTACTAACTTATATTGCAACATCTCATAAACCACATCATAAAGGTTCATTGGTTCTGCATTTAAAGGTAATTCAAATAACACATAACTTGTGTCATTTATTGTTGATGCTTTTCTTTGTTCTAATAGTTCAATTATATTATCACTAAAATAAATTTCATTTCCCAAATATAAATTTGTTTCTATGTTTTTTGTTTGAAGATTTTCACAGATTGCTTTTACCCATACTTCTCTTTCTGGTACATCTGTTTCATAATAATTTTCCATATAATGTGATGTTGAAATTATTGCTTCAAATCCTGCTTTTTGTGCTTCTTTTATTAGATTAAATGTTTCTTCTATACTTCTTGCTCCATCATCAATATTAGGTAATATGTGTGAGTGAATATCTATCATTTTCTTCTTTTGCTCCTTTGCTTTCTTTTTCTATAACTGTTTCTATATTTTATTCAACATATTTATAAGTATACATTTAAGTTTTAAAATTTTCAAGTTTTTTTAGTATTTTTATAAATATTTTGTCACATTTTCGGATTTGTATTATTTATAAATTTAATATCAAATATTTTTAATTTAAAATTTTATTATTAAAGACAATAAATATTATTTATTGTCTTTTTCCATATAACTATTTATTTGACTAAAAATATCATCAGCTTTTTCTTTTGATATGTCATTATTTGATTGTATATGTATCTTATTTTCTAACTTGTTATTATCAGCATTATTTTGAACTTTTGGTTTTACATTTTCTTGTGGTCTTACTCTGCTTTTCATTTGTTCAACTTTGCTTCTTCTAGAATTACTATTTTTTGTGTAAACTGCTCCTTTATGATTTCTATCTGACTTCATAGAAGTTGAACCATAATAATAAGATTGCTCATATTTCTTTGCTGATACTGGTATTTTATTAAGCACTATTCCAGCAATTTTTCCACCTACATTTTGTATATTTGTTACTATCTTTTTCAAGTTTTCTTTTTTAGTTGCTTTATGTGCTGTTACTACAACTGTTGAATCTACCAATCTTGATAAAATTATAGAATCTGCCACTAATTCACACGGTGTACCATCTACTATTACTAAGTCACATAATTGTTTTAGTTTATCTAATACCCCTACCATTTTAGGAGAGATTAATAATTCAGATGGATTTGGAGGTATATTACCAGCAGACATTACGTAAAGATTTTTAATTTCTGTTTCTTGTATATAATCTATTACATCATCTGAGCCTTCTTCTGAATTTGCATTAACTCCTGATAGATAATTTGACAATCCTGGTCTTGGTGAAACTTCAAAAATTGTATATTGTCTACCTTTTCTCATATCTGCATCTATTAATACAACTTTCTTACCAGCTTGTGCAAATGTAACTGCTAAATTTGATGCAACCCAGCTCTTTCCTTCTCCTGGAAATGTTGATGTTACAAGTAATGTTTGCAATTTATTATTTGTATTCATAAATTGTATATTTGTTCTTAATGTTCTAAAAACTTCTGAAACAGGAGATTTTGGGTCTCTTTGTGCTATTAATTCTTTTTTCATTATCTTTTACCTCCTCTTTTTTTAAGTTTTTCCATTTCCATATTATATATTGGAATACTTGCTAAAACTGGGCATTTTGTTAATTTTTCTATATCTTGTTGTGTTTTTACTGTTGTATCTAACATATTTGCAATTAAAACATACATTATTGCTATTACTGCACCTATAAAAGCAAATATTACTATATCTTTTGCATGATTTACATTTGATGGAGATGATGAAACTTCTGCTTCATCTACAACATGAACATTGTTTATATTATATATTTCTCCTACTTTTTCAGTAAATACTTTTGCAATTTCATTTGCTATTTTTGCTGAATATCCTGCATTTTCATTACTTACAGTTATTTCGATTAATTCTGTATCTTTAACAGATGATACAGACACATTTTGTCTTAAATTTGCTTCATTAACATTTATTCCTAAATTTGAAATAACTTGCCTTAATACATTTTTACTTTTTACCAACTCACTATATGTAGCTACCAATTTTGAGTTTATTGTAATATCTGATGTTGTGATTGAATCTGCTCCTGTCGTATTTGTTGATGATGAACTTTCTGTTCCTGCTAATACTAATGTTGTTGATGAACTATACATTGGTGTTACAAAACCAACTGTATATATTATTCCTATTACTATAAATATTAATATGATTAATAATATTTGGACTTTCTTATTCCAGAATATTTGGAATAGTTCCTTTAAGTCTAATTCTTCCATGTTTTCCTCCTTTTATTTTTACTTTTTTCATCTTTTGATTTTACCTTTATAGTATACATTTAAGTTGCATTTTTTGCAATATATTTTAATAAAAAAAGATAAGATAAATCATATATCTTATCCTTTTTTTATCAATTTTTGTTTAAATTTAGCTAAATTAAACTCATTATAAAATTATGTGTCACTTTTTGTCATGTGAATTATATTTTTTAATATTTAATCTTACGAGATTTTATTTTAAATATCACAACTGCAACAGCTATTACAACAATTGCTATTATAGCAATATTTTTTAATCCTGCTTTTGGAAGTTGGTTTTTAGCTACTGTTTTATCTACATTACCTGCAATTGAATTTGTTTTGCTGTTTGTGCTACCATTTTGTGAACCGTTACTATTTGCAGTATTTGTATTATTTCCTGGTTTAGCCGTATTTCCACCATTTTCTTCATCATTATTTAAAGATATTTCGAAAGTGTGATTTTCATCATATTTATCTAAATTTTCACCTTCTGATATATTAATATCTTTTAAAGTTATTTTATTATTTGAACTATTTATTGTTGCAGATTGATTTATATTAAATGTTAATTGCACTACTCCTGTATTAGCTTTTCCACTATTTGTTTCTAATACTAATCTTTTTGTTCCCTCTTCAAAACTTGCACTCCAATTATTAAGTCCTTGTGCTTGAACTGATGAAATAACTGATGTATCATAATCTAATGTCATAGTAATTACCATAGCTTGGCCTTCTTCTACTTCTACGAAATTTAAAAGACCATATTCTATAACCATTTTAGATGATTGTTTTTCTGCATTTGCATATACTCCAACATCACTTGCAGGTGCAGATGCATTAACATTTAACATTGTACATATTATAAGAATAAATAAAACTATTGATACTATTTTTTTCATTTTTCATTCTCCTTTTTTCTAATATTACTATTTTCAATATTTTATTACATTTTATCACAACTTTTTTATAGTAACAATATTTTATTCTTTACATTTTTATTACACGTATATTACAATTTTGTAACATACGTGTAATTTTAATTATACTATTTTCTTCCTAAAAATATATTTTTCATTGCTGCATAATCCATTGCTGCTATTTTTTTGTTATCACAATTAACATCTGCTGCTAATTCTTCTAATTCATCTAAATTTCTTACTCCAAGAAGATATTTTTTCATGATAGCCATGTCAAATGCTGTAATTTTTCCGTCTTGGTTAATATCTCCTGCTACAACTAATATATATTCATCTCCTGTTTCTGTTCTTAAAATGTCTCCTGTTGCTACAATCTGCTCTCCTGTTAGTTCTTTATTATTTCTATATATATTATATTCTATATTATCTTTTATTTTTTTATTAAAATTATTTAAAGTTGTATCATGTGCTATATTTTTTATATAATTATTTTCTAATATATATCCATCTAATTGAGATTCAAAATTATATTTTAATTCAAAACTTATTGTAGTTTTGTTATTCATATAGTCTGATACTTCTATTGTATATTTTCCCTCTTCTCTGATTTCTTCACCTAAATTATAGCTAATTTCTTCACCATCTTTTAATAATTTTACCATTTTAATATCATCATCATTTGAATTTATTGTAATTACATCTGTATATATTTTTCCATTTTCTACACCATTAATAGTTGGAGCCTTCTGGTCTAAATATATTTCATATTTTAATATAGTATTTTCTGAATCAGATACTTTTAATATAATAGAATTATTTTGTAAATCGCTTAAATTTAACTTGATTTGTGTGTTTTCATCATTAATTTCATAATCTTGTGTTCCAGTTACTTCAACATTTAAGTTGTCTTTATAGATATATGAATTTGGCTCAAACAAATCTGTATACATTTTTGGTAAATCTATATCAATTGTACTTTCAGTCACTTCATTTTTAATTTCATATGAAATATTTTGATTGTATATAGAATATTTTTCTATATTTGCAATTTTTGTTAAACTATCAAAGTCTGATATCTTATTATTATCAAGATATAGATATTTTAAATTTGCATTATTGGCTAATTCTTCTATATTGTTTATTTCATTAACATTTAAGTTTAAGTTTTCTAGATTTTGATTATTTGCTAATTTTTCTATACTATTTATTTGATTGTTACTACAACTTAGTATTTTTAAGTTATTTAAACTTTCTATACCTGTTAAATCTGTTATTTGATTATTATCTATTTCTAGTTTTTCTAATGTTTGTGCAGTAGATATTTTATTTATGTTATTTATTAGGTTATTACTTAAATCTATTGTTCTTAATTGAGTTAATTTTGTTAAATCTGGCATTTCTTTTATTTTATTATTATTGAAAGACATTTCTTTTAAATTTTGCCAAGCCATAATGCTGTTAATAGAAGAAATGTTGTTTCCATCTAAACATATATATTCTATATTTTGTAAATCTGTTAGTGGCTCAATTGTTTCTATTTTATTATTTATACCTGTTATATTTTTTAAATTTGGAAGCTTTGAAAGTGGTGTTAAATCTGTTACACTATTTCCACTAAATGAAACTTTTGTTAATTCTTCTAAATTTTGCAGTGGTGTTAGGTCTGTTATTTCATTCCAGTCTAAAAAGAGCCATGTTATCCCTTTGCCTTTAAAATTTTCTATTCCTGATAAATTTGTTATTCCTTTATTTGCTAGTTTTAAAGATGTTCCCCCTGGTTCTGATACTATTTTATCTATATCTGATTCGTAGATTTTTGTTTTGTTTTCATCTCCTGTGACTTCTTGTGCTAGTTCTAGTATTGCTGTTTTGAAGTTTTTATCTTTAAAACTGCTTGTTATATCTTTTTCACTAGCATCTGATTTTGGTGCTAGGGTTAATCCTATTATGAGAATTATTATTATTGATATGAGTTTTTTTAGTTTTTTGTTTTGCATATAAAAAATCCTTTCTACATACTTATTCATTGAATAGTATATAGAAAGGTGGTTTGTATTGTCAATAATTGTTACAGAAATGTTATGGAATTGTTATTTTGTAATAAATTTATATCTCAATCTCTTTTTAATTTACAAAAGCCTTAATTATTATAATAATTCACTAATTTATTTTCTGCTTGTATATATAAATTAGTTTCTTTCACCTTATAGTATATCTTCGATAAAATTTTCACCAAATTATTAATAATTAATTTTTCTATAATAACATATATTATCATTGAAATTATAAATACACCTATCACTCCTAGAATTGCATTTATTATTAATAATGGTGAATTTGTAAATTCACTTCCTCTTACTATTTGTTTCCATATAATGTCTCTAAGGAAAAGATTTTCGTGTACCAAATATATTCCAAAAGTTGTAGATGCTATTTTATTAATAGTCTCAGTATTCTTTATATCTATATTTTTAAATATTACTAATAATAATATAGCTAAAATTAGTATAAATGGACTGCTTTGTCCATTAAAAAATGAAATTTTTCCACTTAATAATGTAATCTTTGTAGAAAGCAATTCCATAATAATCATTATTAGATTCATAATCGTAATTATAATTATTACACTTGCTATTCTTTTCTTATTGTTTAAAAAATTTACATTATATTTTTTAATGTACCCTCCAATTAAATAAATTGTTATAAATAATATAAGATTGTTCGAATATGTTTCTATTCCCGGAATATTTCCATAGATAAACCATATACCAACCATAATAGTTAACAAAATCTTAAAGTCTCTTTTAGATATATTTTCTATTATTTTTCTCAGAAATGGTATAAATATATACATTAATATATAACAAGTTGCAAACCAATATAAAGAAAATGAAGTTGGAAAAATTGATTTTATAATATTTACTAGATTAATCTTATCACTATTAATTATTATACCTATTCCTAATCCTATAATCGAAAAAGTCCATACTTGTATTAATAACATAATAAACTTTTTTAGTTTAAATTTTGTTTTATCGTAAAAATATCCTGAAATAATTATAAAAGTAATGGCTCCTAATTTTCCAAACATTTGAAAAAAGTTCACTATTATTCTATTTACTGTAACCCCATTTTCCCATACAAAACCGCTATATAACGCATAATGGTGCATTACAATCATTAGCATTGAAATTATTCTTAAAATTTCTAAATTAGAACTTCTTTCCTTATTCAGATTCCTTTCAACTTGTTCACTAATTTCTTTATGAGAATATTCATTTGTTTGTGTATTGTTTAAATAGTCTGTATTTCTTATTGCTTCTTTTGGCTTTGTTAGCATATTTCATCCTCCATCTATAAAATTAGTAGTTAAAATAATATATTTATTTTCTGTAATATAATTTTAAAAATAAAATCATTTTATGTTTTAATAAGAAACAAAATACTTTATCTCTAAAATTTTTATATTTGTTTATTAATATAACATTTTTTATCTCTTTATTCGACATTAATTTTTCTATTGCTTTTAATATTTCAGAATCATCATCTGCGACTATTCCTTTTATATATCCTTTTGCAATCAGCAAATAATCCATAATCTTTATTTCTTCAAGTTTTTCTTTTTTCACTCTCCATGATTTTAATAGGTTTTCATGACATTTATAAAGCCTAATATTAAGTTCTAGAAAATTATTATATTTTTTAGTTCCTAGTGTCTCTCTATTTCTTTGTACATAATGATTATATATTCCTTTATCTAGCCCTATTTTAGCTTTTGCTAGGACTCTCGAATTAAATTCCGTATCTTCTATAAGTGAAAGTCCTTTTTCAAACTGAAATTGATTATCTTCTAAATAATCTAGTCTGTACATTTTGTTCCAAGCATACCCAAACATTCCTAGTAGTTCTCGATTAATTTCATTTTTATCTAAATAGCAGCCTTCAGTATTAAATTGTTTAATTTTTCTATCTACTAATTTTCCTTTTTCATCTTCAAAATCCACATAAAATCCAGCAATTAAGACATCTACTTGTAAGTCTGTTATTCTGTTTACCATTTTTTCAATCATATCTTTTTCTATAAAATCATCGCTATCAATAAAACATATATATTTGCCAGTTGCCTTTTTCATTCCAGCATTTCTAGCATCTGATAGTCCTCCATTTAATTTATGTATTACTTTTACTCTCAAATCTTTTTGGGCATATTCATCAGCAATATTTCCTGAATTATCCGTACTTCCATCATCTACTAGAATTATTTCTAGATTATTATAGCTTTGATTTATAATTGTTTGTATACATTTTTTCATGTATAATTCCACATTATAAATTGGTACAACTACACTTACTAACTCTTGTTTCATCTTACTCCTATTCCTTTACTTTTCAATTTTTCCTTAAATTTATCTATTATATTAATTTTTAAATAGTTAAAAGCTTCTGTTTTTCTATAACAGAAATAATATATTATACTTGCTATAATTAAACATATTATTCCTTTTAGAATAAATGTTACAATATTCACTATATTTATATAATTAGTAATTATTCCACATAATATAATAATTATTACAGTTATTAAAAAATTCAACAAATTGTCTTTAAAATAATTCGTTACTTTTTTATTAAAATGAATTTTATATAATACAAAAGGTTCATACCACATATTAGTTAAAAGCCTTGATATTACTGTTGCAATTAAAATTCCAAATATTCCCCATATTTTTCCTAATATGATTGATAAAATGATATTTAATCCTGCCGTAAATAGTGCTACATACTTAGTATGTTCAAACAATCCTGTTGTTTCTCTATATATCCAAATAGGATTTAGAATCCCCTTTAAATAAAAAGATAATACTATTGTTATTACTACTGGTGTGCTTAATATATAACTTTCTCCAAATGCTATAGTAATAAAGTCATTAAATAGTATCTGCAATCCTACTGCGCAAAAACCAAATATAATATTACATACTGAATTAATTACCTTAAATATTTCAAACTGTTTTTCTTTATCTGTGCTAGCTATTAAGTTTCCTACACTTGCTGTTAAGGCAGTAAATATTATAGTCGTAAATGTTTCAACAGAAGTAATTACCATCAAATAATTTGAATAATATCCTACCCAAATTGTTCCAACTAGTATAGAAATCAATATATTGTCTGTATTATTTAAAATAACTCCTCCTATTTTGTAGAAAAACATGGATTTCATATTTTTAAATATTTCTTTTTTGTCTTTTTTATTTAATTGGTCACCTTTTTTTATATATGGATACATTCTTTTAGTTACCAAAGCACCACATAAATTTGTTAAAAATGTTCCTATTACTTGTATAACTAAATATAAAATAAAATTCTTAGTAATTACTAAAACTATAATCTGCATTACTGTTTGTAAAATATATACTAATAAAGTATATATTTTTGTTATGTAAAGTTTTTGGTCAGCATTTAGTATTACTGATCTACTTGCTAACAAATATGATATTACAGTATTTGCCAGGAATAATAAATAGTATATATTGATATTTTCTATTTCGTCTGTTGTATTTACTAAATATTCTAAAAATGGCATCAAGCATATTCCTAGAATTGCAACTACAACTGCTACTATATTATACATTTTTTTATAGTAATTCATCAATGCTGATATTTTTTCTGTATCGTTGTTAGCTAATGGCTTATACATACTGTATATTATTGAACTTCCCATCCCTAGCTCTGCAACTGATAAAATTGTTAAAATATTTGAAAAAAGTCCATTTATTCCTAAATATTCTGCTCCTAATATTCTCACAAATATAATCCTTGAAATAAATGTGAGTATTAATAATAATATCTGATTTCCTATTCCTAAAAATATATTTTTAATTGAATTATATATCCTCGATTTTTCTTTGTTCATATAACTATTCCTCTATTTTTATTTCATATTCTTTTTGCAGTTCTATTTCATCATATTTTGAATCACAAAATATATTATATATAGTACAATTATCTTTTAATAAAACCTTCACATTTTCCTTATTCATGTTTTCCTTAATTAAGTCATATAGTAAAACTGTTTTTGCTGATTTAAAGTCATCTATAAGTGTTTTATAAATTGAAAATGTCACTTTTTTTTCCTTTAAATTTTGATTTTTTTCTAAATATACATGTAAAGCTATCGAATAATCTGACAATTTATCTAATGGCGACGAACTTGTACCTGGTGTACAAAAGAAATTTCCTAGTGAATACGTTCCTATAAAATTTTTAGAAAATATTCCTTTTTGTACTACATGTGGATGACATCCTACTACTAAGTCAACTCCTAGTTTTCTTAAAATATCCATTATATTTAAAGTGTATTTATCTATAATACTGTTATGTTGTCCTCCTGAATGCATACACATTATGACATAGTCTACTTTGTCTTTTAATTCTTTTATATCTTCTTGAATATTTTTCGTTATTTTTTTATTTCTATATAACTTCTTTATTAATCTACTAAAAATATTGTATCTTGAAATCTTTTTTTCTTGTTCTTCAAATATGTTTACCATATTTTTTTCACTTGGCTTTAAATATTGTTTATTAAAAATTGCATTAGTTCCATATGTATATGATAATACACCTATTTTTATACCATCTTTTTCAAAAATAAATGGTTTATTAGTCTCATTTTTTAAACATGTTCCTGTATAATTAAGTTTTATCTCCTTTAATACTTTGATTGTATTCTCTAATCCTTCTATCCCTCTATCTAGGCAATGATTATTCGCAGTTGATACTAAATCTATTCCTAATTCGTCCTTTACGGCTTTTGCAAATTCCACTGGAGTATTAAATAACCATGGATGGTTAGTATATCCTAAATGCTCCCCTGCTAATGGAGTTTCTAAATTTCCAACAAATAAATCTGAGTCTTCAAAATCTTTTTTTACTCTTTCAAAACATGATTTATAATCATATTCTCCATTTTTGTAACTAGCCTCTGTTTGCTGCATTTCACACATTATATCCCCCACAAAAGATAATTTTATCATATATCTATTTCCTTCCTATTTTTCTTTTTATAAATCTATTTACTCTCTTATAAAATCTTAAATATCTTTTATTAATTTTATTAAAATCAATATTAAAAAACCATTGAACATCTTCGTCATCTTTTAATCTGTTCTTATTCTTATTAAATTGTTCTAATATATTATTCCATAATGGTAATATAATATTATTAAAATAGCACTTATTTTCTAGTATATATTTAATTTTTTTATAATCTGGTGAGAATCCATAATCAGCTGGGTTTTCTCCATTTGCTTTTATTGCCATAATAGTACGAATACATTTTTCGCATTCGTTACAGTTATTTCCTTTATCTGTCATATAGCATACTCTTAGTTTTAACTTATTATTTGTTTTTTGGTTATAATCACATATTCGTTGTATTTTGTCTTGTCTTGAAAATTCATAGCCATCATGATATACTTTTGTACTACCAAATCGCACATAATTATCAATTGTAGGATCTGATGCACATGTAACTCCAACATCATCTTTTGTAAAAGTTGATGGTATATAAACTTTTGTAATCTTATGAATATAGCAAAGTGGTGCAGCATGTCCAATCAATCCAATTCCATGTTGAAAACCATGCCACCAATTTTCAGATACATATTTTTCTATTTTTTTATTTAAATTAACTTCGTTAATAATAGTTCTAAATTCTGATTTTATAAATTTATTTTCTATATTAGGTGTATTTTCTATAATAAACTCTTTTACTTTATCCCATCCATTCTCATTAGATGTTTTTATATCTGCTCCCCATAAAGTTAATGTTATAGGTTTTTCCTTTATATGTGTTATTAATGTAGATGTAGCATCTACTCCTCCACTAAAAAAACATAGACATTGTTTTGAATCTTCATATTCATTTTTTATAATATTCTCTACTTTTATATTTCCTTTAAAAGTAATAGATGGATACATGTTTATATATCCTTTTTTGAATTCTTCTATACTATTAAAAAAATCTCTATCTAATTCTGGTATTTCTAATGTTGAATTTGTTATCCATATAATTGGTAGTATATTACATGTAAAAGGAATTGCCAAAATAGAATTAGGAACTTCTTCTATATTTTCTCCATATTTTATTGTAAAGTCAGATGGATAAAAATATTTCTTTATATTATCTGAAATCTCATATTGATATTTTACTTCATTTTTAATCTTAATTATTTTTTTTAATTTTATATAATCCTCCATTTTAAATCCTCTCTATTTCTTTTATTAATTTATCATATTCCTTGCTTTTCTTAGTATAATTTATTTCATCTTTTTTTCTTATTTTATTTTGAATTATTTCTTTTATTTCTTCAATAGATGTATTTTCGTTTACCATTTCTATATTAGGTAAATCTTTCAACCATGTTTCATAAGTTGCTTGTATTTTTCCATTTGAATTCGGAAATGCAATACATGGCGTTCCTGTAATAGCACAAAATATCATGCCATGCAATCTATCTGTTAAAACTATCTTAGATTTCCTAAAAGTTGTCCATATCTTTTGTAAAAAATCTTCACGCTCATTTTCTTCTATTCTTACATCTCCTATATGCGTATCTTGTTCAATTATTTTTTCGTTATATTCATCTTTTAATTGTTTTATCATCTTTTCTTTCATATCTTGTGGCATTTTACATTCGATATCTTTTCTAAAACATAATGTAATATATTCTCTTTTTTCTTTTGGTTCTTCTTCATTCAGAGATAAAACTATATCTGGAACTAAATAAACTTTATTTTGGTTAAATACTTCTTTCATCTTAATATATGATTTATTTTCTCTTGCGAACAATACTAAGTTTTTATGTTTTCCATATACTTTTTTTACCTTCTTCAACATTTTATTACCAAATTTGTCATTAGAAAAATATATTGTCTGTGGAAAAGATATAATTTTATTATTTGGAAATTTTTTAATATATTTTTGTCTTATCACTTCTATGTCAGGATATAAATTCCCTATATCTCCGCCTCCCTTTAATAATATTATATCTTGCTTTCCTACAACTCTTTTTAAAGATTTCATATTTTCATATGATTTGTCTATTGGTACCTCTAATATTTTATAATTTGGAAAATTTTTTTCTAAAAAGATTCTTTGAGCATATGATATAGCTATATCTCCTAAATTACCATAATTAGCAGGCAATGCTATTATTATTTTTTTATCATCTTTATTAAAATCTTTAATATATTTTTGACTACTTGATTTTAGATAAATTAATTCTTGTTTAAATCCTATTGGTATATATTTTTTTAAATTCATTTTCTCTTCCTCCCAAAAAGATAATCACCAATTTTTTATAAATATTTAATCTTTTATAACTTACTTGATTTTCATTTTATAATTTTACTGATTTTCAAATATTTCGTTTACTTCTTTAAGTTGTCTATCAATATTAAAATATTCTCTTCTTTTAATAGCTAAATTCTCATAATTCTTTCTAAGATTTGAATTCAATATCATTTCTTTAATTCCATTATATAAAGCATTTTCATTATTTTCTACTATTAATCCATAAGTTCCATTTTCCAATATTTCATTCATACCAGAACAATTTGTTGTTATGATTGGTTTTCCTATAATAAGTGCTTCTGTCACTGCTGTACTATATCCTTCTATATAAGAAGCACATACATATATGTCCGCTTCTCTTAGATACTTATATGGATTTTCCTGATATCCATATAGTTTTACCGAATTCTCTAATGCATTTTTCTTAATATAATTTTCTATTTTTTCTCTATCTTCTCCTTCTCCTAATATCCATAAGTCGTGTATAATATTCTCATCTAATAATTTTTTATGAGTTCTTAGTAACCTTTCATAACCTTTACTTTGTGTTAGTCTTGCTAATGTAACTAATGTTATTTGTTTTTTTTCATTTTCTATTTTTTCATTAGATTTATTTAAAATCTCGTTAATATCTATAATATTTCGTATTACTCTACTATCCTTTAAATTAATCTTTGTTTTATTTTCAAAATTATCTTTTGTTGATTTTGCTACAAATATAGTCATATTATATTTTTCATATGCTTTTCTCATTTCATTTGCAGAACGATATGATTTCTGAAACTCTTTTACATTATTCATTTCTGTATGAACCCAATTTATTAATTTGACATTAGGGTTATTACATCCTGAAACAATTCTTGTTGTTGGTCCTTCAAGATATGATACTATTATATCATAATCTTCTCTTATCATTTTCTTAAATAAAAACTTTCTACTAAATATTTTTAATATATGTATATTTCCTTTTATCCTTTTTTTAAAAATGGTTTTATAGTTTATATTTGAATTTAAATTTTTTTTGTTTATTCCGATGTCAAATAAAGTTTGGACAGTTATATCATATTTCTTGTTATCTAGATTATTTACTAAATTCACTAAAACTTTCTCTGCTCCACCCCCACCTAATGTAGGAATAAAAAATAATATTCTTTTCATACTATCTCCCCTTCTCTTTACTTATTCCAAAAAAAATTATATGGTAATAAATTTGAATCTACTGGTAACAGCAAAAACATATATACAAAGAAAAATATTCCTAGCAAAAATACAAATAAATATTTTTCTTCTTTTTTAAAAATATTTACAAGTTTAGGGTATAACAGTAAATTATATAATTCAAAATACATACTAAACCTTGAAATAATTGTACTTTGCATTGCCACCAATAATATTAGCAAATTTAGTGTTGAAAAATTTATTAAAAATCTGCTTTCTTTATCTTCTTTCAATCTTTTATAATATATGAATGAAATTATAACTGGAACAGCTGCTACTAAAACTCTAAAAATATTAACTCCATTATCTGAATCTGATATACTTGTATAATCTTCATACCTTGTACCAGCAGTTATACTTTCAAAACTTAATAATAATGGTTCTAATAGTATTGATATTATTGCAAAAGCAATAATTACCATTATTATCTTTTTCCCAAATGGTTTAAATGCTACTATAAAATATACTGGTATCATAATTAATGCTGATATATGTATGGTACTTGCTATAATTACAAATATTAGATATTTTTTAAAATTTCTCTCGAATACATATTTAAGGGCTAAAAAAATAATAACACTTGCAATCCATTGTCTTATTCCATTAAAAGCTGAATAATATATCATAGTTGTTATATATAAATATATACTTAATCCAAAATGTTCCGAATAATTTTTTAGAGTATATACTACAAGTACTATATTTATTAAACTTGTTATGAATACTATAAATTGTGGATTCTTATTGATTATGCCTATTAGCCATATCAATACTGAAAATCCTCTTTCATATGGAATAAAATCACTATATGTACTTCCAAACAAAAAGCTTAACTTATAATATGGAATTTCTTCAAATGTTGAATAATATGTACCAAAATCTGTTCCTACTTTCCATCTAAATCCTGCTACACACACTAGCGGTATAGTTACTAAAATTATTGCCCACCATTTATTAAATTTTTTTCTATTAAAAATAATAGCTATGATTGTAGTTATTATTAAGTTTGATATATATATTGCCATCCCTTATTTCTCCCTTAATCTTTTTTGATGAAAAATTTTATATATTTTTTCTGGTAAAATCCAAACTAATATTGGACGTAAACAATAAATATATTTGTAAAATGGTATTTTAAGCATTTTATATCCAATCCATCTAACTCTTGTTTCATTTATTCTATTTTTTAAATTTCTTCTTTTATACGCATCTTTATCATCTCTCATTTTATATAAAACTTCGTCTATATTGTATCCAATATAGCCTTTTGCATATATTTTAAACCATAGATGATAATCTTCAACTCTTAAAAGTTTTTCGTCAACTGTATATCCATTAACTGCTTCTAGAACTTCTTTTCTTATTAGAACAGGTGCATGCGCAAATGGTGAACCTTTTACAAAATCATCTTTGTTTGGTATTTTCTTTATATTAAGTTCTCCCCACTCTCCATTTTCATCAAAATATGACATTTTAGCACTAACAAGTGCATATTGGGGATTTTTCTCTAAAAAAACATATTCTTTTTCTAGTCTGTTAGGTAAAGATATATCATCTCCATCTTGTCTTGCTATATACTTTCCTTTTGCTAACTCTAAACATTTATTTAATGTAGCATTTAATCCCAAGTTTTTTTCATTTCGTATTAATTTTATTTTTTCAGGAAATTCTTCCTCATATTTCTTGGCTATATTATATGTATTATCAGTTGAACCATCATCACACATAATCAATTCCCAATTTTTAAATGTTTGATTTATTAATGAATCTAATGATTCTTTTAAGTATTTTTCACAATTATAAATTCCCATAATTATTGATATTTCTACTTTTTCTTTCATCTTTAATCAAATTCCTTTATATAATTTAATACTTCTTCTTCATCTCTATGGATAACTATATTTTTTGTTTCTTCTATATCTTCTTGTTTTGTTATATTTCCACTGTAAATATTTTTACATATATACAAATGGAAGCTATTTTGACTTTCTTTATTATTATTCCTTATATACATTCCTGTTTGCATATAAGTTTCTTTCTGATTTGAAATAGTATTATTATAAAAACATGCATTTGAGTCAAAACACATTATTCCTTTATCAGTAATTATATTTTCTTCAACTAATACGTTTTCAGCATTTAGTAAATACAAATTACTATTTTGTAAGTCATTGTTTTTTATTACTGCCTTTTTTATTACTTTTCCTTTTATTAAATCATCACTTGTTACTCCTAATGAAATAGTACCATTTATTACTTTATTATTTCTAATTGTTATTTTCTCTTTTATATTTTCACAACTTATAATCCCAGTTATTAAATTCTCCTCAACATAAACATTTTTACTATTTCCCATTACTATAACTGCATAACTATTTTTTGTATTATATATTTTATTATTCTTAATATAAATTTTATCTATTATTTGCTTTGAATCCCATGATTCCAAGTCTATACCACTTTGTGGTGCTGTGCCACTTATATTATATAATTCATTATTTTCAATCACGACATCTTGTGCCGCTATAATAGATATTCCTTGTCTTCTACAATCATGAATATGTAAATTATTTATCTTTATGTTTTCTGAAATATTATTATAATCCTTATAATTTGTAATTATAATTCCATCTCCTGTACAATCTTGAATTTCTAAATTCGAAATTTCTATATTTTCACTACCTCTTATATCTATTCCAAATCCCCATTCGTGTGTA
Source organism: uncultured Clostridia bacterium (assembly GCA_944387495.1). GTDB lineage: Bacteria > Bacillota > Clostridia > TANB77 > CAG-508 > CAG-269. Next base: position 38,278 of record CALXFD010000012.1, read on the forward strand.
GAATTATCTGTGTATTGGTGATTTTCTTGGTCACCAATTATTTTTCCATTATTAATCTTTACATTTTCTACTTCTGTAATTGAGATAATCGCATAATTTACTTTATCATTTGCTATTTGCTTTAATTCAGAACCATTTAAATCAATTGTAATATTAGATTGTAATATAATTCCTTTTTTTTCATCACTCTCATTTTGGTTGGTAAACGACTGCCCATCTATTGAATAGCTACCTTTTTCTAATTTTAAATAATTTATATTATTGTTATATGCGTACTCAATAGCTTTATTTATTCCTTCTGTTGTTTCTTTTGCATTTTTTCCTTGTGCATTAATATTAAAATATCTATTATTAATTAATCCTGTTTCCTTATCAATTGGTTCTCCATTCATCCCTTTGGCTGATTCTAAATATACATTTTTATAATTAAAGCCTGTACTATTTATATAGAAAATTATAAATAATATTATTAAAATTAATAATAAAAAAATCAATTTTTTATTCTTTCTTAACATATATTCCCTCTATTTTTTTTATTATATTTTCAATTTTATATTGTTCTATATTATAGGTAACATTTTTTTGTTGGTTATCCATTATTTTTTCTATTCTTTTGGCTAATTCTACATCGTCATCTAACTTAATACAATCTTTAATTAAATCTCTATTTCCTCTACAATCTGTTGCAATAATAGGAAGCCTCATAAACATTGCCTCAATTATATTCACAGGTAGTCCTTCTTGCTTAGAAGTTGAAATAGCTAAATTTGATATTTGCATTAATTTTTGAATGTCATTTCGAAATCCTAAAAAGAATACTTGTTCATCTAGTTCCAATTGTTTCGCTATTTGTTGATATTGACCGTCTTTTGAATCTTTTCCTGGCAATAAAACCTTTATTTTTTTTCTTTTCTCCTCATCAATTAATTTTATTGCATGTATTAACATTCCTTGATTTTTTCTGTCACTCAGTTCTGCTGGATAAATTATTACAAAATCATCTTGATTAATTTTTAAGTCTTTTCTTAATTCTTTTTTTTGCTCTTCATTCAAAATGTCTTTTCCGAATTTTTTACTGTCAACTCCAACACCTAAAACATATTTTATTTCTGGTATTTTCTTAAATTTTTTGATTGCTAATTCATAATCTTCTGAATTAATTGTTATTAATGTGTCTGTATATCTTGATAAAAATTTTTCTATTGGATAATAAATAATCCAATTTAACATTGGAGCCCCCTTATAAAAGTGAAAGCCATGTGCTGTATATATTACTTTTGTTTTGTTTTCCTTTCTAGATTTTCTAGCAGCCAGTCTTGTCAATACTCCTCCTACTGGTGTATGGCAATGGATAATTTCATATTTGTTTTCTTTAATTATTTTCTTCAATTCTTTGTATGCTTTAATATTATTTGCTTTTATTGGAAATCTAGCAAAGTTTATATTATAAAGTTTATCACAATAATCTATATGTTCGTCTCCATTACTTGCTACATGCACTTCATATCCATGTTCTTTGAACCATTTTAGATATGGTATATGAAAAGCTAATATATGTCTTGTTACAGTTGCTACAAATAAAACTTTTTTCAATTTTAACTCCTTATTTAATTTTTTTTACTGGGATACCTACATATGTCCCACATTCATTTATATCTTTTACAACAGTTGCACCTGCTCCTATTATACAATTATCACAAATTTTTATATTGTTTTTTATAGTTGTTCCTGCACCCACATGTGTATTTTCACCTATTTCAACTGTTCCACATAAAGTTGCATTTGGCGATATATGAACATAATCTCCTATTTTATTATCATGCTCTATTATGGAACCAGTATTTATTATACAATGTTTTCCTATTTTACTAGATGTATTAATACATGTATTAGCCATTATGGTTGTTCCCTTTTCAATTTCAACATCTAGCCCAATTTGTGCAGTAGGATGTATGGCAGTATAATAATTAATATTACTATATTTTTCTGCAATTATTCTTCTTGTTTTATTATCACCTATACCTATTATAAAATTAATAGAGTTATTTTTTTCTTGCATTTTATATATATCATTAATAGTTCCAATGACATTTAATTTAGGTTCTTTTATAATATTACTTTCTATTTTTTTATTGTCATCTAAAAATCCTAATACAATATCACCAGACTTATAAATTATGTCTGCAATTACTTTTGCATGTCCTCCTGCGCCTATAATTACTACTTCTTTTCTCATCTAACTTTCTCCTGATTTCCCTTAAACTTTTCCATAGTAGCATTATTATCTTGTGAAATTCCTTCTTTTTTTATGACTTTTTTTATTGTTTTTATACAAATTTTTAAATCATTTTTTAATGTTATATTTTTTGTATATTTTACATCTTGTTCAAATTTTTCTTCCCATGAAATAGCATTTCTACCATTAACTTGTGCTAACCCTGTAAGTCCTGGTCTTACATCATGCCTATGTTTTTGTTCTTCATTGTATAAAGGCAAATATTCAACTAATAATGGTCTTGGTCCTACTATTGCCATATTTCCTTTTAAAATATTCACAAGTTCTGGCAATTCGTCTAAACTTGTTTTTCTTAAAAATTGTCCAAATTTTGTTAGTCTTTCAGCGTCTGATAATAATTGTCCTTTTTCATCTTTTGCATTTGTCATTGTTCTAAATTTATATAGTATAAATATTTTTTCGTTTTTACCAGGTCTTTCCTGTTTAAATATTATTGGACTTCCTAATTTAATTCTTACTAGAATTGATATAACTAGTAAAACTGGTGATAATATAATTAAGGATATTAGACTTATAATAAAGTCTAATATTCTTTTTATATATTTAGCATACATAATTTTCTCCTAGTCAAATAATTTCTTTATAATACCAATTACTCTTTCTTGCTCTTCCTTTGTCATTTTAGTATCAGAAGGCAAGCATACTCCTCTTAAAAATAAGTCTTCTGAAACTGGTTTTTCTTCTACTTTTATAAAATCGTAATCTTTAAATACTGGTTGCATATGCATTGGTTTCCATACTGGTCTTGATTCTATATTTTCCTTTTCTAATGCTTCCATAATGTCTAATGGTTTTACTTTTGAGTCTTCTTTTAGTGTAATTACAGAAAGCCAATGATTTGGTTTTGTATTTTCAGGTATTGGTTGCATTTCTATATCTTTTATCTCTTTAAATCCTTCTTTGTAATTATAATATATATCTGTTTTTTGTTCAATCCTTTTGTCTAAAACTTTAAGTTGACCTCTTCCTATTCCTGCTACAATATTACTCATTCTGTAATTATATCCTATTTCTTTATGTTCGTAGTGTCTTGCTTTTTCTCTGGCTTGTGTTGCCCAGAATCTTACTTTTTGTATTCTTTCTTCATCATCTGAAACAAGCATTCCTCCACCACTTGTTGTTATTATTTTATTACCATTAAATGAGAATATGCCGTATTTTCCAAATGTACCTGTTTGCTTTCCATTATATGTTGCTCCTAAACTTTCTGCTGCATCTTCTACTAATGGTACATTGTGATTATCACATATTCTTTTTATTTCTTCTATTTTTGCAGGTGTTCCATATAGATGAACTACAATTACTGCTTTTGGGTTTGGATATTTTTCAAATGCTTTTTCTAATGCCTTTGGAGACATATTCCATGTCTCTCTTTCACTATCAATAAATACAGGTGTTGCATTTTGATATATAACTGGATTTACTGTTGCTGAAAATGTTAATGTTGAACAAAATACAATATCTCCTTTTTTTACATCAAGTGCTTTTAAAGCCATATGTATTGCAGCTGTTCCTGCTGATAAAGCAGCTGCATTTTTTGTTCTTACATAGCTTGCTAATTCTTCTTCAAATTTATTTACGTTTTCTCCTAATGGTGCAATCCAATTTGTGTCAAATGCTTCTTTTACATATTTTTGTTCATATTTTTCATCTGACATGTGTGGTGATGCTAAAAAAATTCTACTTTCCATTTTTGAACCTTCTTTCTCTATACTATCGCTTCTATATTTGTTCCTTGATTTTGCTCGACTTTTTTTTGATGCTCAAATTGTTTCATTTTTTCATTATTAAGTTCATCTTTATCTCTAAATGTAGGCACTACTTGTTTTATACATTCTTTTACTTCTTTTAAATGCTCATTATCTGTTGTGTCTAGTAATTTTTGCAATCTTTCTAATTTATCTTGTATCATATCCATATTTATGTTCATTGGTTCTGCTATATGAATTTTATCATGTTTTGTTGATTGTAATCCTTCTTCTGCCATTAATATTTCTTCATATAACTTCTCTCCTGGTCTTAATCCTGTGATTTTTATATCTATATCTACATTAGGCTCTAAACCAGATAATCGTATTAAGTTTACTGCCATATCGTAAATTTTTACTGGTTCTCCCATGTCTAATACAAATATTTCTCCACCTTTTGCATATGTCATCGCTTGTAATACTAATGATACAGCTTCTGGTATTGTCATGAAAAATCTTGTTATTTCTTTATGTGTTACTGTAACCGGTCCACCATTTGCTATTTGTTTTTTAAATAGTGGTACAACTGAACCATTGCTTCCTAGTACATTTCCAAATCTAACTGCTGCATATTCAGTTTTACTTGCTTTATTTTTAGCTTGTATTATCATTTCACATAGTCTTTTTGTTGCTCCCATTACATTTGTTGGGTTTACTGCTTTGTCTGTTGATATTAATATGAATTTTTTTACTTCAAATTCATCTGCACAATTTACTACATTATATGTGCCAAATACATTGTTTTTTATTGCTTCTAATGGGCTTGTTTCCATTAATGGCACATGTTTATGTGCTGCTGCATGGAATACTAAATATGGTCTATAATCATCAAAAATCTCATTTAATCTTTTCTTATCTCTAACACTTGCTACTATTGCATCAATTTTAGATTGTGGATAGTTCATTTTTAATTCTTGTTCTATGTCATATAAATTATTTTCATATATATCTACTATTACTAGTCTATCTGGATTATATTTCATTATTTGTCTACATAGTTCTGAACCTATTGAACCTCCACCACCAGTTACTAAAACTACTTTTCCTTCTACTAGTGATTCTATATTGTCATTGTCTAATTTTACTGCTTCTCTTCCCAATAGGTCTTCTATTTCTACATTTCTAAAACTACTCATTAAATTTTTATTTTTAATTAAATCTGCTGTTCCTGGCAATATTCTTACTTTTACTTGTGTTTTTTGGCAGATTTCTAATATCTCTTTTTTCTGTTTATTATCTATATTTGATATTGTGAATAATATTAAGTCAATTTTGTTTTCTTCGCATATTCTAGGAATGTCATATCTCGTTCCTAATATTTTCTTTCCTGATATGGCATAATTTACTTTATTTACATTGTCATCTATTAATCCAATTATATTATATGATTTTCTCATTGTTATTTTTATAGTTCCAATTACTACTTTTGCTGCTTCTCCTGCACCTATTATCAATACTCTTTTTCTATTATCATCTTTTTTTGGTGCTGTATATCCTTCTGTAAGCATTAGTCTTGCCATAACTCTATATCCTATAATTGCAACAACTATAATTAATGCTGCTATCATATTGACTCTTATATCTACTAATGGAATATTAAATAATTGTTTTATACACATTATTAGAGTATATGATATTAGACAAGCTAATACATATACTAAATAGTCATTTCCGTTTTCATATCTTGTTATATTTTTATATGTCCTAAATATCATTAACATAAATAAATATACAACTATCGCTATGACCATTGTATTTATACTTTCGCGAGAAAAAATAGTATTTATACTTATACTATTTAATATAATCATATTCGCTATACAATAAGAAACTACTATTACAATAGCATCAACTATTGGTAAAACTACGTTTCTATATTTTCTAATTAAATTCATGTTTCATCCCTCGATTTTATTTTCTTTTTACACATAATTATATCATAATATTTACATAAGTCAATCTGCAAACATGTGACACTTTTAGTCATGTTTCTACATTTTTCTAGCTTTCAACTTTTTCATTATCTTTTTGCTTATAATAATTTTTAGCTTTTTCATATACTTTAATGATAAATACTACTAGTAAAATACCAAGTATTACACCTAATGTATCTATATATACATCTGTTATTTGTGCACTTCTTCCTGCGATAAATTTTTGATGAATTTCATCTGATGATGCATAAATTATTCCTATGATTGTACTTATTATTGCTCTTTTCTTATTTGTTAGCTGGTTAAATGTCACAAATAACAGCATTAATAAAAATCCAACTAATGTATATATAGAAAAATGTGCTAATTTTCGTATTATTTTTTGAGTTCTTTTAAAGATTATTTCTTTATCATTTTCATTACTTTCTTGATATTTTTTGCTATTTTCTAAAAACATTTTTGTTACTTTTGTACTAATTCCTGCTGATTGCTCTCCATTTTGATTTGAAAAGCCAAATATAATGCCAAATGTACCAATTAAAAGTAGTATTAATATTGCTCTAATTATATTTATTTTCATAAAAGCCTCTTGATTTATATTTTATTAGTTATTATAACCTGTTTTTTCAATTATACTATTACTTATTTCTTTTACTCTATCTGATGGTTCATAATTTGTATCTTCAAATATTTCTTGATGTAATTGTTTTACATTACTTTCTAATGTTGTTGGAACACCATACCATCTATCTAGTGTTATTCCTTTAACATCATAAGGCCATCCTATACTATCTGTAATATTAAAACTTGCTATGCTTGGAAATAAACTAAATATATCTGATGCAGTTATATTTGTATAAACTTTTGGTAATAATTCATCTACTAAATTATTTAGTTGACTTATATTCATAGTTTTTACTTTATTTGCTACTGCTTCTAATACATTTCTCATTCTTTCAGTTCTTTTATAGTCTCCACCTGTTGCATATCTAATTCTAGCATATTGTAATGCTTGCTCTCCTGTTAATGTATGTGTTCCTGCTGTGCTTATTCCTGTTATATGTGATACTTCTTCTGATGTGATATTCATATCTATTCCACCAATATAATCTACTATTTCTTTAACAGCATCAAAATTAACAGTTATAAATTCTTTTATATTTAAGTCTAAATTTTCATTTAATGTCTTAATAGCTAATTGAGCTCCTCCATAAGAATATGCATGAGTAATTTTATCTAATCCATGTCCCTCTATATTAACATAAGTATCTCTGTATACAGATACTAATTTTACTTCTTTTGTTTTATTATTTATTCTTGCAATTATTATACAATCACTTCTATTTCCTCTATCGTAAGTGTCTTCTCTACTATCTATCCCAAAAATTGCTATATTTCTATAATCTTGCAAATTTTCCTCTGCTTGTGATGATACACTTAATTCATTTTCATCTATATCAACTTGTTGCATTTTTGATATTTTGCTATTTACAAATGCAAATGTTACTCCTATTATTGCTATTAAAAGTATTATTAAAATAAGTACTATTATTCCAAATACTTTTAATCCTGTTCTTTTTGGTTTATTTTCTTTTCTTGACATAATCTTTTCTCCTTTTACTTTTTTATTCTTATATATTATACTATTTAATATATTTTTTTACAAGTTTTTTAGAAAATTAATATCATGTCTTTTTTTATCATATAACATATATTATTTTGTTTTTATTTCCTTTTTAGATATCTTTTTAATTGGATAATTAATATATAAATCAAAATTGATATATTTTCTACAAAAAAATATACTAACGAATTTAGAAAAATCATTAGTATATTTCAATTATTATAAATAATTTTTTTGTAATTTTATTTTTGATAGTTCATATTCAAATTTTTTGTGTTCTAGATTATCTTTTTTTAGTTTATGTTTTATATATTTTATGCCTTCTTCCATATCAACTTGTTTATTAAATATTAATGCTATATCTGTGTTGATTGTTGCATCAAACTTATTATTTAATGAATCAAGTTTTTCTTCAATTTGATTTGTTTTTACAATTAACAAATCTATTAATTTGACTTTTTCTTCAATAAAATCAAGTGTGCCAATTCTTTGTTTTATTTCTGCAATGTCTCTTTCCATTCTGCCCATTCTTCCTTCAAGTGTAGTAACTCTTCCTTCTAGTCCTCCAACTATTTCTTCTAATTTTCCTACTCTTTCTTCTAGCCTTCCTACTACTTCTTCTAATTTTCCTACTCTTTCTTCTAGCCTTCCTACTACTTCTTTTAAGCCTTTAACTTCTTCTGTCAATTCTGTAAGTTGTCCACTTATTGTAATTAATAATTTTTCTATTTCCATTTATTTCACCTCCCATCTGTCAAGAAGATTTTTTGTAACTCTTTTTAAATAAGATTTAGATAAAAAGATTTAGAATTATAAAAATAATCCAGATACAAAATTTATTTAGAAAAAAATCTAACAATGAAATTATAACATTGTTAGATTTCTTTTTCAATACTTTTTTACATTTTTTGTATTTTTTCTTGTTAATAGTTTTACATGTCGACATTTTTCGTCTTAATTGTTCATTTTATATTCTTTTTCTACATCTGTTCAGGCATTTCTATACCTAATAATTTAGCTCCTATTTTTAATACATTTCCTACTGCATATGTTAAATATACTCTTGCATCTTGTATTTTTTTATCATCACTTACAAGTATTTTATTGTCATTATAAAAATTACTGTAATTTTGTGCTAATTCTATTAGATATCTTGCTAATATGCTTGTTTCATTTTTTTCTAGTACTGAATTTAAAATATTATTAAATTCGTATATATTTTTTATAATAGGTATTGTTTTTTCATCTTTTAATAATGTTCCATCTACATCTTTTATTTCTGGTATATATCCTGCCTTTTTTAATACACTTTTTGTTCTAACGTAAATATATTGGATATATGGTCCTGTTTCTCCATTAAAGTTTAATACTGTATCCCAATCAAATACTTGGTCTTTTATAAGTGTTGTACATAAGTTATTATATATAACTGCACCTATTCCTATTTTCTTTGCGTTTTCTTCTTTATCTTCCATATTAGGATTTTTTTCTTCTATTATAGCTTTTACTCTTGATACTGCTTCATTTAATAATTCATTTACCTTTACTACATTTCCTTCTCTTGTTGACATTCTTCCTGTACTAACCCTTGTCATTCCATATGCTATATGAGTTAATCCATCTGTGTATTTTTTATCTAGTCCTAATAGTTTTGCTACTTCAAATACTTGTTTAAAGTGTAAGTTTTGTTCATATGCTACTACATATATACATTTATCAAAATCATATGTTCTTGCTCTATATAATATTGCTGCTAAATCTCTTGTTGCATATGTTGTTGAACCATTTGATTTTTCTATAATACATGGTGTGTTTATACCTTTATCTTCTAAATCAACTATTTTTGCTCCTTGTGATTCTATTAGTTTTCCTGATTTTTCAAGCAACTCTATTACTTCTGGCATTTTGTCTGAATAGAATGATTCTCCGTTTAATGAATCAAATTTTACTCCTAACATGTCATATGTTTTATAAAATTCTTTTAAACTTAATTCTTTAAACTTATTCCATAATTGAGTACAATATTCGTCTCCTTCTTCTAGCTTTTTAAAATTGTCTCTACATGCCTCTAATACTGTTTCATCACTTTTGCATAAATCATTTATTCTTATATACAATTTTGTTAATTCTTCAATTGGATTTTCTTCTAGGTTATATTCTGTTCCCCATCTTTTATATCCTTCAATCATCTTTCCAAATTGTGTACCATAATCTCCTAAATGGTTTATTCCAATTGTGTTATAACCTAAATATTTATAAATATTATAAAAAGCTGCTCCTATAACTGTTGTTCTTAGATGTCCTATATGAAATTCTTTTGCAATATTGGGTGAAGAATATTCTACTATTATATTTTTACCATTACCTACATTTGATGCTCCATATTTTTCTTTCTTTGCATCCAATTCATTTAATGTTTCTTCTACTAATTTTGTTTTATTTATATAAAAATTCAAATATCCACCAGCAACATCAATTTTTTCAATTAGAGCTTCGTCTACTTCTATTTTTTCTTTTATTTCATTTGCTATTACTTGTGGTGACTTTTTCAAGCTTTTTGCTAACCTAAAACAAGGAAATGCATAATCTCCGTTTTTAGTATCTTTTGGGATTTCTATATATGTTTTTAATTCTTCTTCATTTATATTTACTATCTTTGATATTTTATTTGATATTTCTTGTTTAAAATCGAACATTTTTCTCCTCTTTTCTTTAAATTTTAAATTATTATATTATGATTTATAAAAAAAGTCAATCTGTGTGCCTGGGAAAATTGGGGAAAATTGGGGACGTTTCCTTTTGGACATTTGTGTCTAACTAGGGACGTTTCCTTTTGGACATTT
>CALXFD010000013.1 GCA_944387495.1 uncultured Clostridia bacterium
ACCTTTTTAATTTCAATACTTTCTGGGATTATAGGTGATTTATTTTTACCGTTCTGGAATGTTACTTCGGTGTGTACTGTACTTTTGCTAATCCCAAATTTCTTGGCTGCTCCTCTTACTGTATCTTTTGAATCTATTATATAGTGTGCAAGCTCTACTGCACGTTCTTCTATTGATATACTTTTCATATTGTTCTAACTCCTTTATGAGATTACTTTTGTTTAATTGTATTCCTGCATATAACAAGTTAGAACTTATTTATCATCTGTTTTATTTAGTTTAATTGTATTAAATTTTTTCTCTAATTAATTTTGTTTTATATATCATATTTACTTTCTTCTTTATTGATTTATATATTTTCATGTGGATTTATTTATACATTTTTATTTTTTAATAATATATCTTTCATTTCTAGTCCTTTTCTTATTTTCAAATATAGTTTTATATTTATCTATTTTACTAGATATCGGTACAAACCATATTATTTCTTCATTTTCTGAATCATTGAAACAAAAATAACAAGGTCTTTTGTTACCGTTTTCTTTATTTTGCATTATTTTATAATCTTTTCAATAATATCTTTTATAACCTCTCCTGCAATCATTAATCCTGCAACAGATGGCACGAAAGAAATACTTCCAGGTGCCACTTTTGTTTTTTCTTTCTTCTCATTATGTTCTATTTTTATAGGCTCTTCTTTTGAATATAAAACTTTTACATTTTTTATATTTCTTTTTCTTAATTCTTTTCTCATAACTTTGGCAAGTGGACATACAGATGTCTTTGATATATCTGTTATTTCAAATTTTGTACAATCCAATTTATTTCCTGTTCCCATACATGATATGATATTTACATTTACTTCTTTTGCTTTTTCTATTAATTTTAATTTAGTTGTAACTGTATCTACTGCATCTACCACATATGTAATATCTTTATTTATTAAACTTTCTTCTCCATTTTCTATCTCTTGTGCCATATAGATTTCGATTTTTATTTTAGGATTTATTGCCAAAATTCTTTCTTTCATGACGTCTATTTTTCTTTTTCCTATTGTATTCGTATTTGCATGTATTTGCCTATTTATGTTTGTTACTGATATAACATCATTATCTATTAATATTATATTGCCAATCCCTGCTCTTACTAGTCCTTCTACTACAAATGAGCCTACTCCGCCAATTCCATAAACTGCTACTTTTGCATTATTTAGTTTTTCTATATTTTTTCTTCCTATTAATAATTCTGTTCTTTCATCCCATACTTCTTCCATATTACACCTCATTTTTCATATATTTTATCATGTTTGTTTGATTTGTTCAATTAATATACTATAAAATTCTTTAAACTTAAAGCATATCCGCTAAATCATTGATTTTTGGGGGATTTTGTGATAATATTATGTTATTCTAAATTAAGGAGTCATATATGTTAAAAATTACTAATATTAAAATATATAAAAATCTAACTAATGAAGACTTAATAAATACAATATGCCAAAAATTTCATATAGCACTTAATGATATTGTAGATTGGAAAATTATAAAAAAGTCTATCGACGCCAGAAAAAAAGATGACATTCATTATAATTATTCAGTTGCAATCAAAGTTAATAATGAAAATAAATATAAAAAATTTGAAAAAATAGATGAAGATAGTCTTTTCAATAGTTCTTTAAAGTTAGACAATTATACAGGAACTGCCAATTTTTCTAATTCTCCTGTAATTATAGGTGCTGGACCTGCTGGGTTATTTTCTGCACTTACTTTGATTTATAATGGAGTAAAACCTATAATTATTGAACAAGGTAAAAAGGTTGAAGATAGACAAAAAGATGTAGAGAATTTTAGAAATAATGCTAAATTATCTCCTTTTTCTAATGTGCAATTTGGTGAAGGTGGTGCTGGTACTTTTTCTGATGGTAAGTTAAATAGTGGTATTAATAGTACTTTATGCAAAAATGTTTTATATGAATTTGTTAAGTTTGGTGCCCCAGAAGAAATTTTGTATATTTCAAAACCTCATATTGGAACTGATAAATTAATTAATATAATTAAAAATATAAGAGAATTTATAATAGCTAATGGTGGTAAATTCTATTTTTCAACAAAAGCTGTTGATTTTAATATACAAGATAATCAGATTAAATCTGTTATTTGCCAAAATGTTATTAATAAATCTATTTTTGAAATTCCAACAAAACATGTTATTTTGGCAATTGGACATAGTAGCAGAGATACTTTTAATAAAGTTTATGAAAAAGGATTACTTTTAGAGCCTAAAAATTTTTCTGTTGGTGTTAGAATTGAACATTTACAATCAGAAATTAATAACAGTCAATATGGAAATTCTCCAAAATTAAAATTGCCTCCTGCTGAGTATAAATTAGCTTATCACTCACCTAATGGACGTTCTTGTTATACATTTTGTATGTGTCCTGGTGGTGTTGTTATGGCTTCTTCTAGTGAGGAAAATACTATTGTTACAAATGGTATGAGTAATTTTTTAAGAGATGAGAAAAATGCAAATTCTGCTGTTTTGGTTAATGTTACTCCACAAGATTTTGACAGTTCTAGTCCTCTTGCTGGAATTGATTTTCAAAAAAGTTTAGAAGAAAAAGCATTTATATTAGGTGGAGCCAATTATTTTGCTCCAGTTCAAAGATTTGAAGATTTTTGTTTAAATAAAAAATCAGAAAAGATTGGTGAAATTTTGCCATCATATTTACCTGGATATACTCTAAGTAATTTGCAAGAAATTTTACCAAAATTTGTTTCTTCTACTTTAATTGAAGGAATTAAATATTTTGATACTAAATTAAATGGTTTTGCAAATCCTGATAGCATTTTAACTGGTGTTGAAACTCGTAGTTCTTCTCCTGTAAGGATTTTAAGGAATGAAAAACTAGTTTCTAATATTGATGGTATTTTCCCTTGTGGTGAAGGTGCTGGATATGCTGGTGGTATTATGTCTGCTAGTGTAGACGGTATAAGATGTGCTTATGCTGTTTTAAATAATTAATTTTTAAATTAAATCCCATAAAATATTCATTTTTATTTTGTGAATATTTTATGGGATTTCTTTATTTTCTTAACATTTTTACTATTTGTTCCAAATTTTCTACTAAATAATCAACATCTTCTATTGTATTATCTTCCCCAAATGTCACTCTTAATGTACCATCTAGTAAATTTTGTGGCAATCCTATTGCTGTAAGGACATGTGATGGCTCTAATGAACCTGTTGAACATGCACTCCCACTTGATGCACATATCCCTTTTTCATCTAATTTTAGTAATAATTCATCTCCTCTAATATCTTTAAATGAAAAATTGCTGTTTCCTGGCAATCTATTTTTCCTTGAACCATTTAATTTTACATCTGGTATTTTTTCTTCTACCTGTGAGATATAATAATCTCTTAGATTTTGTAAATATTTTATATGTTTCTCCATATTATTTTTAGCCATTTCACATGCTTTTCCTAATCCTACTATTTCTGCCACATTTTCAGTTCCTGCTCTTTTACTATGTTCTTGATGACCACCATCCATGTATGTTTCAAATTCTATTCCATCTTTTACATATAAAGCACCTATACCCTTTGGTGCATTTATTTTATGACCGGATAGAGATAACATATCTATTCCCATTTTTTGAACATCAATAGGTACATTTCCACATGCTTGAACTGCATCTGTATGGAAAATTATATTATGCTTTTTAGCTATATATGATATTTGCTCTATTGGTTCTATCGTCCCTATTTCGTTATTTGCAAACATTATACTTATCAAAATTGTTGATGGCTTTATTGAATTATTTAATTGTTCTATATCTATCGTACCTTCCTCATCTACATTTAGATATGTCACTTCAAAACCTTGTTTCTCTAAATTTTGGCATGTATGTAAAATCGCTGGATGTTCTATTTTAGATGTGATAATATGATTACCTTTTTCTTTATTTTTAAAAGCTACTCCTTTTAATGCAGTATTATCACTCTCTGTTCCACAACTTGTAAAATATATCTCCTGTGGCTTACAATTTAACAGCTGAGCCACTTGCTTTCTTGCATTTTCTATTGCTCTTCTTGACTGTCTACCTATTGAATACATTGATGACGCATTTCCATATTCTTTTGTCAAGTATGGAAACATCTCTTTTAAAACTTCTTCATTTATCCTCGTTGTAGCTGCATTGTCAAAATACTTAATATCCATTTTTCTATTTTCCTCCATAAACAAATTTAGGTTTTATAGAATCACACAACTTACACTCATAACATATTATATTTTCAACTTTCCATATTTATTCATTTCCCAACACATTTTTTATCTCTTCAATTTTCTCTACCGTAGCCAAATACCCATATTTATAGCATTCATCTAATTTTCCGTGTATCCAATAAACCTGTTTTATCTGTTGATACAGTTAAAAGATAATCACTTTTCTCTAAACCGCTCTTCCGATATTTTATTTCCCATTATATCTATTGCTCTCATTACCACATCCATTATATTACTACTCTCATCTATATCATCTGCTTTAAAATTA
Organism: uncultured Clostridia bacterium; assembly: GCA_944387495.1. GTDB lineage: Bacteria > Bacillota > Clostridia > TANB77 > CAG-508 > CAG-269. The sequence continues at coordinate 4,557 of CALXFD010000013.1, forward strand.
ACAGCTATAACCTTATCAGCTCCCTGCTTTTTTACCTCTTCTACTGGCACATTATCCAATGCTCCACCATCTAAAAAACTATGTTCTTTAAATTCACATGGACAAAATATTGCTGGAAAACTACTACTTGCCCTTACTGCTTTTCCAACTGTTATTTCTGTAATATATCTATCTTTATCTGTTGCTTGAACTGGAATTTTATTTGTAAATATGTATTCTTTTGATTCTTTAATATCTACACTTGGAACTACAACTGGCATTTTAAAAATTTCTTTTATAGTTTTTATTCCTTTTCTTGATGCTAACATATCAAAAGCTTCTTCTAAGTTTTCTCCTGTTTTTAAACCGGTTATAGGTGTTTTTTTATTGAACATAAAACTATTAATTCCTGAAATTATAGGTTTTGCATTTATTCCTACTATATCATTTGAATATCTTTTAAATATTGTATAAATATAATATGGTGAATATCCCATTGCATATAATGTTGCAATTAATGCTCCTGAACTTGTGCCTCCTATTATATCTATTTTTATATTATTTTCTTCTAATGCTTTTAGTACTCCTGCATGTGCTATTCCTCTTATTCCTCCTCCTGAAAGAGCTAATCCTATTTTCACAATACTCACCTACCTATTTTTAGTATTAACTAGATTTATGTTTTTAATCATTATTTTGTGCAAGTCCTTTATATTCTTTTTCTTTTTTATTTAAATTTTAGCTATGTATATTTAATATTTTTAATATAAAAAAATTATTTTCCTGAGTATCTAAAAAAAGAAAAAACACTAGATTCCAATCATGAATCTAGTGTTTTCTCTTTTTTTATTATTAAACAGTATAATAAAATTCTCCATATCCATAAACTACTTTATAATATTTTCCAACAAATTGTGGCTCTGCTAAACTATCAAATTCATATGTTGGCTCTAATACAATATTTCCTGTATTATCAATAACTCCCCATTTTCCATCTTTCTTTATACCTGCATATCCATATTCATCTACATCTGTTGCTTTATCATAAATATAATCAACTACTACATTTCCAGCTTTATCTACAAATCCCCATTTTCCGTCTTTGCTTGTTGCAAATATTGTATTATTTGTTAATATCTCTTTATTACTTGTTTCTTTTCCATCTAAATTAAAGTATTTTGTTTCTGTTTCATTATATATTTTTATATAATTTTCTTTTACTTCTATATTTGCATTTGCTAGTTCACATAGTTTATTTAAGTTTTTATCATAAAGCTGTGTTGTTTTATCTTGAGTTATTGTTGTTGTAATAAAATCTGTATTTTGTAATTTTTCTAATGAATCATATTTTATTTCTATTTTTTGTTCTTCTTGCGGAGTTATCACTCCTAATTTTCCATTTCCTGTTGATGCTATAAAATAGTTATCATACAAATATTCTAGATATGTGTAATTTTGCTCTGTAATTTGTGTTTCATTTTTATCTATTATACTATATACTGTTCCATTTGTATTATCTATTTTTATGTCATAATTTTCATTTGATGTTTCTAGTATTGCTATATTACTATCTACATCAACCTCTGTTCCATCTTTTTGATATACATTTTTTACTCCATCAGTATTTTCTGCATAGATATATTTTCCTGTGTTATCTATTTGTGTATATTGTACTGGTATTATTATTTGTCCATCTAAATTTGCTACACCGAATTTTTTTGTCTTTTCTATTGTTAATGTATTGTCACTTGAATTATATGTTATTGATTGATATTCATTATTTATTATTTGAGCTTTATTTTTAAACATTCCATATTGACCATTATTTGCTGCTATTAGATATATGTTATTATCATCTTTTATATCAACTATTCTTGATATCTCGTTATATTGTGTCGGTAAGATTTCTTTTCCTTTTACATCTATATATCCATATCTTAATCCTTCTTCTGTTTTTATTCCTACAATATATCCTGAATTTTTATATCCATTTTCATCTGAATAATTGTCTGTATTTATTTGGTCATATTCTGGTTTTATAAGTTCATTTCCTTTTATATTTATTACTCCATATTTTCCTTCTTCTTTTACTAAAAGTTCACCTTCTTTATATGGAAGTCCTGATATTTCTTCATATATTGGTTTTGTTAATTTATCTCCTTCTAAATTTATTAGTCCCATTTTGTCATTTTCTTTATATGTCAATACTGTTTTTTCGTACATTAAACTACTTGCTATATTTTTTAATCTTATTGGTTCTACATTTTGTTCTTCTGTTAATATTTGTTCATTATTTGCATTAAATATTTTAGTTGCTGTTCCTTCATAACATACAAATACTGGTTTTTCTGGATTTGGTATTATCACATTATCATATTTTGCTTCTACTACATTTTTTCCAGTTTTATCTATTACTCCATATTTTTCATTTTCTCTAACCACAAAATATCCATAATCTTTTATTTCTTCTATTTCATATTTTTTTCCTTCTTCTACTGTTTTTTGGAAAATAAATGCTGATGCTAATGCTATTAAAATTAATATGACAATTACTATCAAAACAATATATCTTTTTTTCATATTTTATTCCTTCCTTTTTTTATTTTTACTCATCTTCTTCTGTTTCTTCTTCTATATTATTTTTACATGCTTTTATTTTTAATATTCTTTTATCTTCATATTCTTCTATTTTATATGTTACTTCTTTTGTCTCTATAACTGGTGTTTCTTCATCTTCTGGTATTCTTCCTAATTTATCTTGTAAAAATCCTGATATTGTATCATAATCTCCTTCTGGAATATTTGCATTTAACAATTTATTTACATCATATATTGTCATACTTCCTGATAATATATATGTGTTATCATCTATTTTTTCATATTCCAACTCTTCTTTGTCATATTCATCATATATATCTCCAACTAATTCTTCCAATATATCTTCCATTGTAACTAAACCAGCTGTTCCGCCATATTCATCAAGTATAATTGCAATTTGTTTTTTATTTTTTTGTAATTCTTTAAAAACTTCATTGATTAATCTATTTTGTGATACAAAATATGCTTCTTTTACAACATTTTTCACCTTAAAATTCTTTTTATTTATATTTTTTAAAACATCTTTTACATATAATATTCCCTTTATTTCATCAATTGTTTCATCATATACTGGAATTCTACTATATCTATATTCTTCATCTGAAAGTTCTTCTAATAATTCATTTAAACTTATATTTATATCAACTGCAAAAATATCTTTTCTATGTCTCATTATTTCCGATACTGTTATATCATTAAGTTCAAATACATTATTTATTAATTCTCTTTCCTCTTCTTTAATAGTTCCCTTTTCCTCACCTTGGTCAACTAGCATTTTTATTTCTTCTTCTGTTACTGTTTCTTCCTCATTTTCTCCTACTCCAAATATTTTAGAAATTCCATTTGTAACAACAGTAAGCAATTTTACAAATGGTGCTGTTACTATTGAAATCGCTCTTATAACACCTATTGTAGCAAAAGAAATTTTTTCATAATGTTTCATTGCCAATCTCTTTGGAACAAGTTCTCCAAAAACTAATGTAAAGAATGATAATATAATTGTAATTACTATAATTGAAATACTTTTCCATGCACCTTGACTAATTATTGGAAAAACATTATATAAAGCAGGTGCCATCATATCTGCAAAAGTTTCAGAAGCAAACGCACTTGATAAAAAACCAGCTAATGTAATACCAATTTGAATAGTTGCTAAAAACTTACTAGGAGTCTTTAACATTTTTTCAATCTGCTTAGCCTTCTTATTTCCCTCTTTTGCCTGTTTTTCAATTTTTGCATCATTCAAAGAAATAAAAGCAATCTCACTTGCCGCAAAATATGCATTTAATGCAATTAATATCACTAGTACTACTAGTTGTGATAACATAAAAAAACCTCTCCTTTTGTTTATTATTTTATTTGTTTTATTTATTATACATTTCAAACAGTTTCATGTCAAATGAGACGATTTGACACGTCCCTAATTTCCCAGTTTGTCCACTTCTTCTTTTTTCAGATATCTCCACTTTCCAAGTTCAAGAGTTTTCACACTAATTCCAGCTATTTTGCTTCTATGTAAAGCAATTACTTTATGCCCCACAACCTCACACATTTTTCTTACTTGTCTATTCTTACCTTCATGAATTGTAATTTCTAATCTAGATACATTTTTTTCTTTATCTGTTTTTAAAATCTTAACTTTCGCTGGTTTTGTAATATAGTTTCCAATATCTACGCCTTTTCTTAAACTTTCAACTTCATCTATTGTAATAATTCCATGTATTGTTACTGTATATGTTTTTTCTATTTCATGTTTTGGATGTGTAACCTTATACACAAATTCTCCATCATTTGTTAATATTAATGCTCCTGATGTATACATATCTAACCTTCCAACTGGCACTAATCTTTTATTTGTTTTTACTAATTCTAATACAGTCGGCCTATCAAATTGTTCTTTTACTGTTGTAACATAGCCAATTGGCTTATTTAACAATATATATACATAGTCATTATCAATTTTTATTTGTTTTCCATTATATTCAACTATATCTTTACCTACTATTACTTTCGTTCCTAGCTCTTTTATAATTTTTCCATTTACTTTTATTTTTCCATCTAATATCATTTGTTCTGCTTTTCTTCTTGATGCTATTCCTGCTTGTGCTATATATTTTTGTAACCTCATTTCTTCTTGGTTTTGAACATTCATTTTAAAACTCTCTTTCTCTATTTTTTAGTTCTCCTAAAATCTTTTCAAAATATTCTGGTAATGGTGCTTCTAAGTACATTTTTTCACCTGTTGTTGGATGTACAAATTCTAAGCTTTTTGCATGTAAACATTGTCCTTTTATATTCCATTCATTTTTTCCTTTTGAATATACTTCATCTCCTACTATTGGATATCCTATTTGTGATAAATGTACCCTTATTTGATGTGTCCTACCTGTTTCTATGTTTACTTGTAATAATGTATATTTATCATATCTTTTTAAAACTTTAAAATGTGTAATTGCTTCTTTTCCTTTTTTGGTTACTGCCATTTTTATTCTATCTTTTTCACTTCTACCTATTGGCATATTTATTGTGGCTGTATTTTCTTTTACTATTCCTTTTACAAGTGCTATATATGTTTTTTTAACTTTATGGTCTTTTATTTGTTCACTTAAATTTATATGTGCTTTATCATTTTTAGCAACTATTATTATTCCTGATGTATCTTTGTCTAATCTATGTACTATTCCTGGTCTTATTTCTCCACCTATTCCTGATAATGAATCTTTGCAAATTGCCATTATTGCATTTACAAGTGTTCCATCTGGATTACCATTTCCAGGGTGAACTACCATTCCTTTTGGTTTATTTACTACTATAATATCTTTATCTTCATAGATAATATCTAGTGGAATTTCTTGTGCTTTTAAGGCTACTTCTACTGGCTCTATCTCTTCCATTGTTATTTCATCATTTTCTTGAATTTTATATGATGGCTTTATCTTTTTACCATTTACTAATACTTTTTTGTTTTCTATTAGTCTTTGAATTGCAACTCTTGATTGTTCTGGATTTTTATTTGCTAAAAACGCATCTATTCTTTTATTTACATTTTCTTTTTCTACTATATATTTTTCCATTTTTTCCTCTTCTTATAATTATTTTTTATTTAATTATTCATAAATATATATTAAATTTTTATATAAAATAAGAAAAGTGTTTTATTAATATACTATTTTAATTTATATTACACTTTTCTTACTTTCTTTATGCATTTAGTCTTTGGTATATTACAAAGTAATCATCTTCATATAGTTTTTTATAATTTTCATCATGTGTTTTTTCTATTATCATATTCATTTTTGAGTTTTTATACATAATAGCATGTGTTATATCATATTTCTCAAAAATATCTTCATAGAAAGTTCCTATACTAGATACATTAATGAAGTCACTAAATATGTCATCTTTTTTACCACTAAATTCTGGTGCATATAAGTCTGCTCTTGAATCTATAAATACTGGTATTCCTCTAAATAACATATAACTTCCATAATTGTATTCATTGTAAAATCTTGCTGTTCCTAAATCTATATTTTCTAAGATATAGTCACATGCTTGTACAGGATATGATGTTTCATCAATATATTCATCATCAAATTTAGGTTTTGCAAAATGATAGCTTAACCCTAATACTGCTACAATTATAACTACATAGCCAAGTTTTTTTGAAATGCTATCAAATATTCTTTCCATTCCGCCTTTTTCATAGGTTTCTATTACATTAGATATCAATCTATTTAATATAACTGAACCTATTATTGCAAACATTGTAATTTGCCTACGTGATGCTATCATTAAATAGCATAACCCGCCTATCATAAATAAATCACTTAATCTTATTTTTGCTCTTGTAAATGTAAGTAATGCTATAAATATTACTATTGCAGATAATGCTTCTGTTTCATCTATTAATGTCATTGGTAAATGTTCATTTATGTTTTGAGTTGTATTTCCTTGCATTGTTTTATATAAATATGTATATGGTGTATCTCCTAGTGGTGTTAATAAACCTGTAAATGCTGTTATTATCATTACTAAAATTAACCATTTAACATTTTTATTTTTTCTTAGTTTTATTTTGTATGGATTTTCTAGTTCTTTATCTCTTTTTATTTTAATTTTATCTACAATTGCTTCTAATTCATTTAATTTTTGTTTTGTTTGTTCTAATTTTTCTTCTTTATTTTTTGTGGTTATATTTTTATTTGATAATAAAGCTATTTTTATTTTGTAATACCATTTTTCATATTTTCTATATATAAACGTTTCTGCTAATACGGCTATTATATATTCTCCTATAAATGGTAGGAATAATATAAATATAAATGGCCATACTGCTGCATGTAAATTAGCTATTAATGTAGCTATTAATATTATTCCTACTGTATACCTGATTTTCCTTGTTTTTAAAAATCTTTCTATAAAATAAATGAGCCAAATAAATAATATAAAAGTTACTAATTGTGCTCTTGCTGCTATATATCCTCTTATTACATATATTACAATTAATGATAATATAAATGATAGCCATTGATTTTTTATTAGTTTTTTATTTACTAAATATATTGATATACCTAAAATAGCTGATAATATACATGTTGTTACATATATTCCTGTCATTCCGAATATGTTGTATATAAAATATGTCAGCAAGTCATATAGCCAATGTGGATATGTATATGACAAATCTGGATGCCATGAAAAATGTTCTTGCATGTCTATTCCTGTTTTGGTTATTTGTTCTCCTATTTTAATTGTATAAAATGTATCATTTTGCAATGTTACTGGTGTCATTGAAACGCAAAAAATTGCAATTAATATTACAGCTATTATACCAAATACTATTTGCTTCTTTTTTAATTGTTTACTTTCATTATTATTTTTTTCTTTTTTAGTTCTTTGTAGTTTTTCCTTTTTAGTCTCTTTCTTTTCCTTCATGTTTTCCCTCCTAAAAAATTCTGGTGCTATTATACCAAAAAAAATAAAAAAAAGCTAGTAAATTTTATTATTAATAGTTTCTTGGCTTTTAAATACTTTGCTTTAAAGTAAAATTATGTTTTTATAAAAAATTAAAAATAGTACTTGGTAATATTCCAAATACTATTTCTATTTTTTATTATACAGCTTCTTGGTTATCTTTTTCTTCTTCAACTGGTTTTGCATCTTCATTTTCTTCTATTACTTCTAAGCTACCTACTGAAACTTCATATGCTACTCTTTCTTCTACTGTTCCATCTTCATATTTCTTTTCATAAGTTCTTGATTGAACTCTACCTACTAATTTGATTTGTGAACCTACTGCTAAGTTTTGGCAAAATCTTGCATTTCTTCCCCATGCTATACATGGTATATAGTCTGATTTATTATATGCTCTATTTACTGCTAATAAAATATCTGCTATTTCTCTCCCAAATGGTGTTTGTCTATAAATTGGTTTTTTACAGATATATCCTGTTAATACAACTTCGTTTGTTACAACATCTTTTTTAGCAAATTCATTTTCTGTTTCTTCTTCATTTTCTTCTAGTACTTTCACATCTTTTGCAAAAACTGTTAATATTAGTCTATTTCTTTCTCCTTCATAACTGTTGTATGATCTGAATTGACCTTTTACTAATAGTTTTTTGCCTTCTTCTAACATTCCATCTTCGAATAATCTTTCTGATATTGTTATTGGTATAATGTCTGAAATTCCACTTAAACGTGGTATTGTTAAGTTAAAAACATAAAATCTTTCTCCATAGATTTCGTGGCTAAATTTCTTTTCTCCTGTAACTTTTCCAACTAATGTTAAATAGTTGTTTTCTAAATAATTTGTATCCAATTTATTTTCCTCCTTAAAATTTTATTTATCAATTGTATATTTTATCTCTTATAGTTGACTTACAATACCTATTATACAACATTTTTTTGGTTTTGTCTACATAAAAAGTTAAATTTATCATTTTTTTGTAAAAAATGCCTTTAATTAGGCGTTTGTTTTATGTGTATATGCTATAAGTTGCAAATATTGCTAACATATCATTAATTTTTGTTGAATGTTCATTTTCTATTTCTAAAATATTTTCACATACTTCTATTTTTTCTCCTTTTATATTTTCTATATTTCTTTGAATTGATATTAATAATTTGTTTTCATTTATACTTGATAAAGTAATTGTTGCTTTTTGATTCATTCCATATGTTATTATATTTTTCTTACTTCCTATTAAGCAGTTTTGTTCTATATTTATATCTGAATTTATTATTACATATTTTGAATTATCATAAATTTTTTTTAGTGCTTTTGTGTGTAATTCAAGCTTTTTTATGTCATTACATATAATCAATGTTTCAAATATTACATTTTTTAAGTTTTCTATATTTTTAGAATTAATATTTATTATTTTTACATTCTGTACTTTTTTTAATATTCCGCTTTTTTATAAAATCATATTCTTTACTATTAGCAAATATACCTATAAAATACATTTTAAATCCCCTATATCTCTACTTTATAAAATTAATAATATGGTTGTTTAATTAAAACTTTATTTTAAGTATTTCCTAAATTAGGAAATTTATTCATTTAATTTTATTTGTGTACCATTAGAATTAATTTTATAATTTTCTTTGTATATTAATTCAGATATTGGTACTATCTCTAATCCCTTTTGTTTGATGTTTTTTATGAGCATATCTAAACTATCTGCTGTATGTTTTGTTCCATTATGTGTTAATATTATATCTCCTTTTTTTATTTTACTTTCTAATCTATTCCACATCTCTTCTCCTGTAAGACCTGTATAGTCTAATGTATCTAGATTCCATTGAATTGGTATTAATTCTTTATCTTGTGCTGATTTAATTACTGTATTATTGTATTCACCATATGGTGCTCTATATAGTGTCGGTTTTTTAGCTGTTATCTTTTCTATTTTGGCACAACTTTCTTCTATTTCTTTTATGTTTTCTTCATAACTTAGATTATTTACATGTGGATGTGTATTGCTATGTGTTCCTATTTCATGACCTGCTTCATGTATTTTTTTAACAGTTTCTGGATATTTGTCTACCCAATCTCCTACGATAAAAAAGGTTATTTTTGTATTGTTGTTTTTTAGTACTTCTAGTATTTGGTCTATGTCATCTGCATTCCAGTCGCAATTTCTTTTGTGATAGATTTTTGTTAAAATTAAAAGCAGATTTTATCTACTCTAAATTTACACTTTAAATTTGTAATTAATTTTAATATTTTCTTTATCAGTTATTTCAATACTATCTATTAAATTTAAAATTATATTTCTATCTATGTTTTCAAAACTTACAATTTCTTTTATGTATTTTATTAATTCTTTTTCTTTTGTATTTTCGTAGTCTTGTAATTTTAGATTTAAATTTTCCGTTTTTTGTATTAATTCTTCTTGCTCTTTTTTATAACTTTCTGAATATGTAACAAATTCATTTATATCTATTATTCCGTTTACTCTATCTTCATAAGCTGTTTTCAGTATTTTGTTAATTTCATTAATCCTTTTTTTATTGTCTGTAATTCTTTTTTCTATCTTCTTTTTTTCTATATTTATACTGCTTTTATCAATAGAGTTTATTAGTTTTTCCTTATCTATTTTCTCGGTCAAATTTTTTCTTAAATCTTCTACTACAAATTTATTCAAAACACTTTCTCTTATTGCTCTTCTTGTACAATAATCTTTTCCATATCTATTATACATGCTACAAATTGCAACCATATCATCTTTTAATCCACTTTGTTTCTGAAATGTATATTTATTATGACATATTGGACAATATAACAAACCTACTAATAGATGTTCTGTATTTTCTTTCCTATGTATATTATGTGCTTTTCTCTTTAGAATATCTTGTGCCAATTCAAATGTCTTTTTATCAATTATTGCTTCATGAGCATTTTCCTTTATTAAATATTCTGATTTTGGAAGTATCCTGTATTTTTTTACTTTATAACTTATCATCTCACCTTTATGTTGTATTAAATCTCCTGTATATACTTTATTTGTTAATATAGATTTTATTGTATTGTGTCCCCATAAATTAGCAATTGCTTTGCAATGATATCTTGAGTTTCTTTGTTTATATACAGATGGGCAATCTATTTTTCTTTCATTTAATCTATGTGCTATATATGCTAAGCCCTTTCCATTTATATATTCATTAAATATATATTTAACTACCTCTGCTGCCTCCTCATCTACAATTAGTTTAGTAATATCATTTGGATGCTTTTTATATCCATATGGTGCAAATGCTCCAATAAATTCTCCCTTTTCTGCTTTTGTTCTTTTTACAGTTCTTACTTTTTTAGAAATATCTTTTGCATACATATCATTTACAACTGCTAAAAATGGTCCAATGTCGTTATTATTTGTTTTTGAAAATGTATCTACCCCATCATTTACTGCAATATACCTAATATTTCTTGCAGGGAAATAGTTTTCTGTGTAATATCCAACCTGTATATAATCTCTTCCTAAACGTGATAAATCTTTTGTTATCACTAAATCTATTTTTCCTGCATTTACATCGTTTATTAATCTTATAAAATCTGGTCTATTAAAATTTGTACCTGTATATCCATCATCTGTATATATATCTACTAAAAACCAATTAGAATGTTTTGCAATGTATTCGGTTAAGAAAATTTTTTGATTTTTTATACTTTCTGATTCAGTTTTTGAATCATCATCTCTTGATAATCTTAAGTACATTCCGTACTTTGTAAGTTTTACTTTCAATTATACTTGTTTCCATATTGCTAAATTTTCTCCTTCCTCATAGTAGCTCATTATTACTATGTCTATATACGAAAACAAGTTATTTAGGATTTTGTGTTTTGAATTCTAACTCTTCAATCTCTTTATTGCAAGTCTTTTCTTGTAAATATATTGGAAGCAATATTTCCATTAGTTCTTGCAATGTTTTTCCTTCGTTTGAATAACTTCTTACTACATTCATGTCCACCTCTTTCTTTTTAAATGTATATGTCAAAACATATAATTTATTACTTCAAAAAACAGATATAGATCATTTCTATATCTGCTATAACCAATCAAAAAAGAGTCTAGCACTTTTTTGCTAAACCCCATATTTTATCGGTTAATTTTTGTATCACACTTTTCTTACATAAATGTCTAATACACTATTTTTTAATACTGTATTAGTAGACTTTTTGCTAACACTTTTATTGCATAACTACACTATACAATATTTGATAAACATTGTACTTTGCAACTTTTTGCTAACAAATTTTTTATATAAGAAACCTGTAGAGAATTTTTTATTTTCTCTACTTTATGTACCCTATTATATATAGATTTTTATATATTGTCAAGAGTTTGTTTGATTTTTTTCTATAATAACTTACACTAGGGTTGAATATTACTAAATATTGTGCTACAATGTATATAATTCGAATAAAAGTTATCATTATGTTAGGAGGTTCTATTATGGACATTGCAAAAGATTTTATTGGAAAAAAAGTACATGTAACAATAGATAGAAAACTAGGTTCTAAACATCCAAATTGGAAATTTATATACCTTAATAACTATGGTTACATACCTAACACTATGAGTGGTGATGGTGAAGAATTAGATGCTTATATACTTGGTGTTTTTGAACCACTCGAGACTTTTGATGGTATCTGTATAGCTGTCCTTCATCGTTTAAATGAAGATGATGACAAATTAATTGTTGTCCCTGAAGGCAAAAACTATACAGATGAACAAATTGATTGTCTTACAGAATATCAAGAAAGATTTTTCAAACATATTATAATAAGGTAACTTTTATGTACAGAAATCCTCACGTAATTATAATAAATTAAGTGAGGTTCTTTTTATTTATTCTATTATAGATGTCGTTTAAAATTGACAAATATTTTATAGATAGTATCCAATTAACAATATGTTTGAAGTCCTAATTTGTAATATTTGTATTTTTGGTTACATAATGTACATTATTGGTTGACAAGATTAAAAGATAATAGTATAATAATAACATACTAATTGTATAAGGATGTGTAAAATGAAAAAATTAGATATAATAAAAGGAAAAACTGATCAAATTCTTGTAATTTCTGGTGCTAGTGGTGTTGGAAAAACTACAACATGTGCTTTACTTGGATTATTGTATTCAAATAAATATGTGCATATTCCCTTTGAAAGAAGTAGAAAATCAAGACCAGGTGAATTCGGTTCACGCCATGTAGACATGGATACAATGTTTCAAAAATACCATAATGGTGAATATTTTAATATAGCCCCTGTAACACACGGTGGATATGCTGCTATAAGAACGGAGGACATTAAACAAGCTTTTAGTAATAATAAAGTTGCAGTTATAGAATATCCTCTTGAACAAATAGATGTCCTTGAAAAAAACTTTCCTACAGCATATGTTACTGTAGTTGAACTTGTGGCACCTTCAGAGAAAGAGCGTTTTAGACGTTTGAAAAAAGATCACAAATATACAGATCAGCGTATTGAAAGTGATAAATTCGGATCAGGTAGAATAGATAGATATAAAAGTGATAATTTATTAACCCTAGATGATCATAATTTAGTTTTAATAACAGAAACAGGAAAGTTAGGAGATACTGTGTATGATATACATAGATATATGGAAATACAAAGTTTAACATTAGAGCAATTAAAAAGATTTGAAGAAACAGCAGGAATTAAGGGTGTTCAAAGTTTTTTAAAATCTCTTAGAGTACCAAAGCGTGATTATTCTAAATCAGAAAACTATGAGTTTTTGGAAAATAAACTACCTCATAATGATGATTTTGAAAGATAAAAAGTAAAAAAATAAAACTATTTTGTTTAGTTTTATTTTTTTACTTTTTATATGTCTTTTAGAAATATTTCATCTTCGATTATATCCTTCACACTTTCCTCTGGAGTAGAATATGTTGTATCTATAATTTTTGTATCTGGAAAACGCTTTAATATAATGCTCCTATAATTCTTTTCTATTTTCTCGAATTTTTCGGCAGAAAATAATACTTTATCAGAACCTGTGATTTCTTTTCCGTCTGCTATACGCATTTCTAATCTTTTGATTCTTTCATCAATCGTAGTCGTAATATAAAATGAATCCATATCTGGATAATTTTCTAGTAATTTGCTTAATTGTTCAATTTCTTCATAATCTTCTGGATTTCCCTTTTCAATTGTTGTGGCAAGATATTTTATTATCCATAAAGAATCTTGTAAAATTAATCCGTTTTCTTGATAATCTGAAATATCTTTTTTTATAGTATTTTGAAGTAATGGTTTCCATTCTTCTGGTGGTAACCAAGTATCTCTCTCCCTAACTTTTTGAATTGTATCTATTGGAGTTAAAAATTTCTTCTGAATTTTAAATATCCCTGGCATTAACATATCTATATTTTTTATAATTGTTGTTTTACCAGAAAAATCCATTCCACTAAATAATTTTATTTTTGCCATTTTATCACCATTTAGGAATTATATTTTTTTATCTTGCTGTATATATTTTAATATCTTTTCAATACCTTTATTAACAGAAATATCTGAAGATGTATCAATAATAATTGAATTATCATATTCTTTAGCTTTATTTTCTAATTCATCATATACTATTCTTAAAAACTTAGGATTTTTTCTATAATAATCATGTACTGGTGAATCTTTGCTTTTTTCCATTCTTTCTTTAATGATTTCAAATGGTGGAACACAAAAAACTTCTATTGAAGGTTTTACTAAGAGATCTTTTTGCATTAAAGCATTAGGAATATCATATATATTATAATCACTATTAGAATATTTACCATATGCATTAATATATGTAGTAATAGCATCATAATATCTATCTTGTAACACAATTGTATTTGAATCTTCTAATAAAGGCTTAATGACCTCTTGAGTATTTATTATTAAATCAGTAAGAAAATATGATACAGTAATAGGGTTATCTTTTACTCCTAGTATCTTTTTGAATTTTTTACCAATTTCAGTATATGTCATAGCTCCGTGATTATAGACAGGTTTAAGCTTCAATTCATTAATTTTTTCACTTAATTTTTGACATGTTGTTGTCTTCCCACTGCAACAAATTCCTTCAAACACAATAAAATTATTCATAAAAGAGCCTACCTTTCATTTAACAATATATATCCACGATAATATTTACTATCTTTTGTTAATTTAATAGGAAGATCACTATTAATAATTAGTTGATTAACTTCAAGTAAATGCGCATCATAATCATAATCTACATCCGTAGTATTAGGATTTTTCCAATCCTCTATTTCAAGCATTTCTTCATAAATAGATTCTGATTCATCTTTTTCAAAATATTTTACTTTATCATATGAAATATATAAACGATCACTGTTCTTTTCAATAATAGATACTTCTCTTATCATATTTGCATATAAGATAGGTTTTAGTTCTTTTTCGATTTTTACATCTAGTTCTTTAACAAAATCATTTACATCTTTATATTGTCCTCTTAATTTTGTACCAAGTTCTAGTTTTGAAACATATGGTTTATCTGGATCACACATATTTTTCTTATATAAAAATCCATTAAATTGTTCTGTAACCATATTACTGCCTCTCATGACATCTCCTCTATTTAGTATTGTTAACTCACTATCGTCATAATATGTTTCATGTTTTTCCTTTGTAAAACTTTCTACTAGTTTGTATCCATGTTGATAAAGAAAATTGAGAACTTGTTTTGAAGAGCATTTATCATTTTTCTTTATTAAATATTTCAATTCTCTTTCATAATTTTCAAATTCCATAAAACTCCTCCCAATCATTTTATTTAGTACTAATAAATACACCTGTTTCTCTTGGAATATTTATAGCACCATCTTTAATTCTTATATCTTCAAAATACTGATAAAGATTAGCAAGATTTTCTTCAGAAAATCCCGAAATTGTACTAGTTGATTTCAACCAATCCATCAAATCTTCTGTTTTAGTGATTGCTAATATATTTTCATAATCAAATCTCTCTACAGAAGTAAAATATTTCCTTAAAATCTCACTTCCATTTTGAAGATTAAATGGAAGTTTCTCAGTAAACGCTTCTGATTTTGGATCAAATTGTTTTATTGCTTCATGTAAAAATGGACGCATTCCACCATTACCATCTGTTGCTGAATAAAAACAACAGCCTTTTTTTAAAACTCTTTGAACTTCTAATAATGCCTTATTTAAGTCAGGCACATGAAAAAGCATATGGTTTGCAATAATCATATCAAAAGAATTATCACTATAAGGAATTGATTGAATATCAATTTTACAGAAAGAGACATTTTTATATGTAGAATATTTTTCTTTCACTAAACTTAACATGCCATCTGAAAAATCTGATAAAATCAATTTGCATCCTTTAGGAAGTTTCTCTATCCTACCTTCCCAGTGACTTCCATTCCCACAACCAAGTTCTAATATAGACATATTTTCCTTAAAATCATATTTGTCAAACAACCAGTCAGCGAACTTATATTTATTAGTTGTATATTTTTTATAAAAGTCAATTCTTAATGCTAAATTTTTATCATTAGAAAATTGTTGTTTCACATTTTGTGTTTCATTCATAATTGACATAAGTTACACCTCCAATTTAATTTTATTCATTAAATAATCTCAATAAATAATTATATATATCTCTCTTTTGAGCATATTATACCGTTTTTGCTAAATTTTGTCAATTTATTTTTCTTCTATACTTTGCCAGAACATTTTATTGAAAAATCTAACATCAACTTACCTTATAAAAGGATTTTCTTTACCATCATAATTTAAATCATACTTTTTACATAAATTAGTTCCTTGCCTATTTATTTTTTCATAGAACTCACTATTTTGTGCTATTTGCAAAGTTATCTTCTCACTTAATTGTTTATCTGATATTCCATTTTCAACTTCTTCTAATACCATTTGCATAAAATCTAAATCTTTTAATTTCAATTGATAATATAAATCATAAAATTCTTTTTCGCCTATTGAATCTATTGCTTTAGGTGAAGAAATAGGATCAATTATCATATCATATAATTTCATATGTGATTTATGCCATCTCTTTAATGCATTATACACTAGTTTAACTTTTGGATCTGTTATATCATATTTATTATTATCGTATACATCGTTTTCTACAATTTTATGTTCCTTTTTCAATTTTTCAGTATATAAAGTTCCATCTGCTGCAAACATTTCTGAAAAAATTCCTTTTGTTATAATCCAATCATATTCCCTTAAAAATTCATAGTTTTCTTTTAACTCTTGAAATGTAGTATTATCATCAAATAAGATAAATCCTGCTTGAACATAAATTCCATGTTTTTTTAATATATCTAATGCTTTCTTATTATCTTCTAAACTAGCACTTTTATTCATTCTTCTTAATGCTGTATTTGAGCCATTTTCTATACCACATGCAAATGAATGGAAACCTGCTTCTTTCAAATACTCCATTTTTTTATCTTCCACTTGGTCTGCTTTTAAAGAGCCTCTAAGTGATAAATCTATTTTTCTTTCTTTTATCTTATCTCTAAATTCTTTTGCCCAATGTTCATCTCTCTCTGTTTCTAAAAAACTATCATCAATAACTTTTATATATTTTACACCCATATTTTGCAATTGCTCTAATTCATTAACTATATTATCTACACTTCTTCCTCTCCATTTTTTACCTATAGATAGTTTATTAAAAGCATTTACAGAACAAAACAAGCAATTTCCCATACATCCTCTTGCTGTTAATATATTTATGGTAGATTTTCTATCTTTTGCCATCTTCATTGTATCTCTAGCTGGAAAAGGAATTTCATCAAGGTCTTTTATTAATTCTCTTTTTGGAGTTCTACTAATCTCCCCATCTTTTTCATATACTATTCCTTTGATTTCTTCAATTTGTCTATTAGTATTTCCAGTAAAATAATCACACACTTCTACGATTGATTCTTCTCCTTCACCAATCATAGCAATATCAAATATATTATCTTTAACAAATTTTTGTGGATTAAAAGATGGTCCAAATCCACCACACATTAATTTTATATTTGGATTTATTTCTCTTATTTTTTTAGCCAATTCGATAGATTTATCATTGTTTGACATATAACATGATATACCAACAATAGCAGTATCTTTTGAATTAATTATTTTTCTCAATACTTCTTCATCGGTTAATCCTCCAAGCCATCCATCTATAATTTCAACATTATATCCATTTTTTCTCAATACAGCTGCTAAATATGATAATCCTAAATTTTCTTCTGATGTTCTATGTGTATCTGGTGATAATGTTGTAAGTATAATTTTCTTATCTCTCTTTTCTTGAGCATTTTGTAAATATTCCATATATTTATCAATTTCAGTATCATTGCTATTGCCTTCAACATATATGATATTTTTTCTCTTATCCAATATAATATTTTTTTCATTCTCCACTGTAAATAAAAAATCATTATCTTCAAAATTTAGTCTACACATTGCTTTTATTTTCTCATCTGTAAGAGTTAAATTTTCTTTAATTACTGTTTTTGTTTCCATTTATATTTCTCCCTTACTTTTTTGGTTTACCTATCCAAGTACATAGATAATTTTCATGTACTAATTGTTTTTTTCCCTTTTTATACTGAATATTTCTATCTATTTCTATATCTTTAAAACAAAATGGATCTCTTGCATACAAATCTTTTTCACCAGTTTCGCACTTTTTATATGTATATGCCATTGCAAAGCAACCACCTCTACATATCTCTGCTTTTTCGCAATCCCTACAACCTTCTATTTTATTATAATTTTCTTTTCTAACTTTAAAAGCATTAAATTGTTCAGAATTAATTATGTCAAAAATATCATCAGTCAATAAATCACCAACTCTATAATCATGCATATATACACAAGGAGATACAGGTATTTTTCCTTCAGGTGTTATCGAATTAATTCTCATAGAATATATTCCACATGCACAACCATTAACTTTACTATTCTCAGTTAATCCAGACAAAGTAGGTTCGCTTAATTCAACGGTATCACATTTTTCAAACAAATATTTATAATTTTCTAATACTTGTTCTTTAGTAGGTACAAGTTTGAAATGTTGTTTTTGTATCGGTTTTAATAAATTAAATCTAATATTAGAATCATATTTTTTAGCCAATTCTATTAAAGCATCTATTCGGTCTTTTGTGAAATTCCAGTTCATTGCACACATTATAATTCCTGATTCTATATGATTTTCTTTGCATATCTCCAATGCTTGAATAGCATATTTATATACATCTCCACCTCTATTTTCATTATGCTCTTTTTCAAAAGGTGAATCAAAACTAATATCTACGTCATTTAGTAGTTCTAAACATTCTGGATATGTATTTTTTAAAGCAATCAAGCTTATTCCTGCTGTAGTTATTCCAACTTTAATATTTCTTTTATTCAGTTCTTTTAAAATATATGGTAACATACTTTTATGAACATCAAGTCCATTAGTAAATATCGGTTCATTTCCTCCTAAGTTTACTGTTTCCACATTTAATTTTTGAATCTGTTTAATAACTTTATCTACTATTTCTTTTGTTAAGTTTTGCCCTTTTTTTCTAACAGTAAAAGAATAGCAATGTTTACATTTACATGGACAATCATTGCCCAGAGTCCATCCTATATTTTTTATCACATCAATCCCTCCATCTTTCATGGTAAATTATACCATTTTATGTAAATTATGTCAAATATAAATTCTTTAATGACTATGAAAAAGAAAAATATAATAAAATAATGAGAATAACAAAAATGAATGATATTATAATATATAAAATAACATCATTCATTTTTGAATTTTCTCAAATGCTATAAGTATAATCTTTAATAGTTTTTTTCTATTAATCTACTCGTTCTAAATTTACTAATTCATTGTTTCTAAAAATCATTTTCAATAAGCAAGGTGAAGTTATAGACAATTCTTTTTCTTTGTATTCAAGATTTAATCTTTCATTTACCTTACAATAACTTAATAAATAAAATTTGATTGAGCCCCCATGACTTATAACTGCAATTCTTTTTCCCTTGTATTTTTCAAGTATTTCATCAATAAATTCATTCATCCTTTTATTTGTATCATTTGCACTTTCACCATCACGAGTTTTAAATTCTGGAAAAGCTAATTGTTCACGAGATGGATCTCTAGTTTCTTTATCATTCATAAATTTTGCTAAATCTTCTATATTACCAAGTTTTCTCTCACATAATCTTTTGTCTAAATTATATTGCAGATTATTTTTATTGGCAATATATTTTGCAGTAGCTTTTGCTCTTGTGTAATTACTTGACCAAATAACATCAATATTTTGCAACTCAACATTTTCGCTTAATTCCTTAGCTTGTTCTTCACCCTGTACAGATAATATTTCTTTTTCATTAATCATTTGAGAATCTTCATTTGTATTTCTAATTCCATTCTCATCAACAGTTTCAGCATGTCTAATTAAATAAATTATAGTATCTTCCATCTCTAATCACTCCACTTCTTATTTTTATATTTTACATTATATCAATAAGAAATAGTTTTTACAACAGTTATATCTATTTTTAAAATATTGATACAAAATGTACCTTTTATGTATTATAAAAATTCATATTAATTGTATTAGTAAATCAAAAATCATCCTTTTTCCATCTTCATCCATTCTTTCATAAGAGTCCGAAATTTTTTTATTAATTGTTTTACTTGCTTCATCTTCATTAGCAAATTTCAATAAATACTCAAAAAAATATTTTTTATGAAGAATATAAGAAATTATATCTGAATTTATTATTAATTTACTCATCTCATCAAAAGCATCATTCGCATTTTTTCTGTGATTCATTATAGCATGTTTTATTAGTTGTATTTTTGTCTCTTTATAGTTATTTTCTCTTAAAAAATCTTCTGCATACTCTGCTCCTATAATCTCATGATTATCTATTTCTCCTTTAAGCATAAATTTTCCGACATCATGAAATAATCCTGTTAATATAGCGTCTAGTTTATTGATTCTCTTTATATCTGACATTTCAAAGCAAATCTTTGCACAAGGTATAAAATGTTCTTCATAAAAAGGAATTGAACTATTTTCCTTTGCTAATTTACTTATTATTCTAGTTGACTTAACTAAAATTGGATTTGTCTCTATTAATTTTTCAAATTCTATATTTCTACTATACATCTTTATCTCCTTCTGATTATGCTTATTTATAATTTTATTTTTAAATTATAATATATATTTCTTATAATTACAATTATAAATTACCTTTTTAATTATTTCATTATCCTTTATTCATTCCTAAACTCCTCTCTATAAACATCTCCTATAATATAAAAATCATATAAATCCATTTTAGTCATTCCTTCTGGGTCTCTACTCACATAATAATTTGCTTTTTTTCTTGCATTTTTTAACATTTTATTAAATCTCTCATAATGTTCATCACCCAATAAATTTTTCATAACTTCACTATTTAAGTATGTACCAATAGCCATTGTTCTTAAAAATTTCACACTTATTTTTCTTTGTGACTTTAAAAACTTATCCATTTTTTCTTCAATTGGTTTTAAAATTTCTTTAATTAATTCTTCCATTTTATCTTGATATAAATCTAAATTTAATTCCTTATCTATACCACTTCTAATAATATCTGCTTCATATCTTCCTTGACTTTTTGCAATATTTTTTATCATATCTTTTTTATATTTTGGTACTCTAATTACCATAGTTACTAATTTTTCTTCTTCTTTTTCCTTCAACATTCTTCCTCCTTTTCTTCTTGCTTTTTCTTTTCAAAATTGTTTTTAACAATTTTGCAGGATCAGGGAGATATCTCATCTCCCGCTTACTGCCTAAAAGCGTGGCTTTTAGCGGGGTGCTTTATACATTTTCGTGATATCCTTTGTATATCTCTCTTAATCCTAAAAAAAGCAAGTATAAATTCAAAAAAATCTATACTTGTTCCTTAATTTTATTTTAATTCTTCTTGCAATTTGATTCCATCTTTCAATCCTGATAGATAATATTTTTTATAAAAATAATAACTTTCATAATCTACTGTTTCAATATAATCTTCTAATACTTTTATAATATCATTTTTTAATTCATTAAGATTGTATGGAATTTTTTCTATTTTTTCGTTTAGAAAATTATGTTTTTTGCTTCTATTGGCTTTATCTTGATTCATAAATCTTTTATCTTCTTCATTTATAAAAGCCAATTCTTCTTCTCTTGCCTCAAATATAGTTTCTAACATATTAATATTTTTATTTACCATTTTTATCTCACCTCCCATGCTTGAGTGATGTTAACTCTGTTTAGATAATTATTCAAGTCTTTTTTAGAATTATTTAAAATTATTTGCATATAAACTCATCCAATCAAAATTGCTATAATCTCTATTACTTTTATAATTATATTTTTTATTTATATTATTTGATGGTAAAAATTCCACAACCTTATTTGCACTTTTTTCATTACCTATATGTAATTTTTCCATATCTTTAGAATATATATCTACAACATATATTTTATATGCTTTACCTTTTCCTTGATTTTCTTGTTTTATTAATTTTGCCTCTTCTAATTCTTTAAATATTTTTATTACTGTTTTACTACTTGCTTTTAAGTTTTCTCCCATTTCTTTTCTTGTCATAAAAAGATATATATTTCCATATTCATCAACTTTGTTGTTTATCCTTGATAAATTTAATCTATCTAGTATAAAGATATATGCTAACTGAGATAAAGGGCATAAAATCGATTTATATGGCTCTGTGTATAAAATTTTTCTTGGCACTTGACAGAACTTAAAATTAAGTTTTTGCTTTATATTTATATACTTCAATATTCACCTCATTTCTTTTTGAATTATGCACTCACAATTTCAATAAAAAAGACTACTAACCTAGATTAGTAATCCATTCCAAAATCCTAAAATAGCTTGTTTTTAATTTCTATCATAAAAGTAATTGTTACCATGCACAGTTCATCGTTAACGACACTTTATTTTTTTGTGTTTCTACGTTGTATACTGGTAACAACTTTTGTGCATTTGCTGATGTTTCTATTGAGTCATTTTTTATGAATATTGTGTTTGCTATACAGAATAGTAGTATTACTGTTATTACAGATACTAAATATGTGTATATTTTTTGTTTGTTGAATACTAAAAACATAAAAAGACCTCCAAGTTAAAGATATTTAATTATATGCTTTAACTTGGAGGATATTACTAAACTATAATCTCATGTTTAAAAAATCTTTCCTGAAATTCTAGTAATACTTTAATTTGTTTCTTTGTATAATTTTCTATATTTACTTAGTGATTTATCGCTTTATAACATATAGCTATTTAATATTTTCTTTAAAAAATTCCATGGTCCAGTTTTCTCTGTTAATCCTTCATAATTATTATTTATTCTTTCTAATATTTCTTTTTTAGTAAAATATTTTACTTCTGAAACTTCTTCTTTTTGTAAATCTATTTCTGCTGTATCTATTTCTTTTGTAATCAAATAACATTCATTATAATGTTTGTCTATAATATTTTCTTTTTTATTTATAGAAGTAGAACCTATTAAATATTTAATATCATCATCTTTTATATCAATTCCTAGTTCCTCTTTAACTTCTCTTATTAATGCTTGTCTTCCAAACTCATTACTATCAACATGCCCTCCAACTGTGACATCCCACATATTGGGCCACATTTTTTTGTTTGCACTTCTTTTCTGTAATAACACATTTCCTTTTTTGTCTATAATAAATGCATATACGGCTCTATGCCATAATCCTTTTTGATGACATTCATCTCTTGTAGCAACTTTTCCAGTAAATTCTCCTAATTCATTAAGAACATCAATTTTTTCTTCCATATACTCCTCCTATAATTTTGTTAAACATTTTTGAAATATTATTATATCATTTATTGTTTATTTATAAATTCATAAATGTACTAACACTATTTTTATCACATCACAATTATATGAAATTTTCCAATTTTCGTCAATCTTTTCAATATTTTAACAGAAGTTTGAAAATTGGCAAATTTTATGTTATACTCTACATAACTCGTAGTTAAATTCATTTATAGCAAGAGGAGGTATTAAAATGAACGAAGTAAGATTAAAAGATTTTGTACGGTATTTAGAGCCTGGCATTCCTTACGGTATTCGTTCAAATGCTGGAACTACTGGTATTGAAATATACCATTTATCAGAATTCGGTATTGGTAAACCAATTGCAACTCTTACATATTCATATGATGAATGGTTACAATTTTTAGCCAAACATCACTGTAATATGAATGGTGATTACAAATTTCCTGGATGCGTTAGTCGTAGAAATTATCATTCAGAAAAAGAAGATGGTATTTCTTTTCTAATAGCATGTGGAAAAGACGCCATTGACAATTGTGGTTGCGACTGGATTATAATTGAATAACCTACTCAAAAAGATTTGTAAATGAAAATCTTAAAAAACAGATGAGTTTTTTCTGAAAGTGAATTTCCTCATCTGTTTTCTTTTAATATAATCAAGATTTCTTATTTAATTCTTCTTTTAAATATTCATACACATAACTTGAAGATTCATAATATAGATGTGTTTCAAAATCATTTAATTGCTCAAATGTCTTTGAATTATATATAATATCCATAGCTTCCTCCATTGTTATATTATTATCTTCCATTAAATATTGAATTAAATCTTGTGTTATACATTCTACTAAATAATTTAATTTTTCTAATACCATGTTTTATACTCCTTTCAAGTATTTTAGTGCCTTTTCTGTATGGAAAGAATATTGGTCTGTTAATTCTTTATATGTAAGTTCTTTTATTAATGTATCTATATCAATTAATCCATTTACAAAAGTTCTAAATAGTACGATAATATCATCATCAGCAACTGGTCCTATTACTAAATCATATTGATTTTCCATATTACATTCTTTACTACTTGGAAATTTGTAATTTCTATCTCGATTATTTAATATAAATTTTGCCCATTCTTTAGATGGTTTATCAAACTTTTTAATATTTAATTTTTCATTTTTAAAAATACTTTCATCTAATTCAAATGTATTTACTGTTCTTATTCCGACCTTGTCTTCTAACTACTCTTTCTGCCATAAATTCTGCTTGCTTTTTTATTGTTGTACAATAAAAGCCTTGTCCAAAATCTTTATATGGTCTGCACTTTAATAAATCTATTTTATTAATTTTTAAATTTGAGCCATGATATAATATCATTTAATATCTCCTCCATTATTAATACATACTTGTTTTAAATCGTCTATTGCATCATCTAATCCTAATGTATGTTCTGCCTCATAACTTTCTTTTAAAAATTCAATTCCTTTAAAATCTCTTAAATATAGATATGATTCTTTGCTCGTCATTTTAAATTTTTTTGCAAATTCATTAATACATATTACTATATAATTAATTATATCTTTTTCTTTTTTAGACATATTTTTCCTCCAAATATATTTTCTAAATATATTTCTATTATACTACAATTTATATAAAATTTTCAATAATTAATAATTTCTATATTTATATTTTATCTATAATTATATGCTCAAAAAATCTTTCCTGAAATTCTAGTAATGCTTCAATTTGCTCTTTTGTATAGTTTTTTCCTTCTGGTGCAATTACTAGTTTATCATCATCTTCATTTAATCTATGTATTACTGCTATGCATTTCCCCTCATATTCTTCCAATGGTTCAAATACTCCTATTACATAGGCATCTAACTCTTCTCCGTCACCACTAATTGTGTTTGGCACATATCCATAATTAATTGGATATATGAAATCCAATTTAGGATGTTTTGAGCCCATTGATCTGTCCATAACAATTTTAACTTTTTTGTTCAAAAAGTCTTTATAGTTTGCTTTTCCCATAATTTATCACTCCTATTCTATTAAAAAAATAACATTTCTCATTTAAATAATTATCACTATAAAAGTATACCATATTTTCTCCATATATAAAATTATATTAATAAAAAAGAAGAATAAAATATTCTAAATTTTATCCCTCTTCTAAAAAATATTTCATTATCCCATTATATATCCCCCAAGCCAATTTTTCTTGATAAAGAGCTTGTTGCAATTCTTTTTCTTCTTGTGGATTTGATAAAAATCCGCATTCTACTATTGTTATTGGTATTTCTACATGGTCTACTATATAAATTTTATTTATTTTCATTGATACTCTCTTATTTTCTTTTTGTATTGCCTCATTTAGTTCATTTTGAATTGATGTTGCTAAGTTTTTACTTTGTTCATTATTATTTTTATAAAATGTCTGCCAGCCATAATATTGTTGCTGATTTATTTTGTTTAAATGAATTGAAATAAATATGTCTGCTGATGAGTTATTACCTATTTTTACTCTATTTTTTATATCTGATATCTTTTTTTGTTTTAATGTATTTGCATCTAAATCATAGATTGCATTTTCATCTGACCTTGTTAATATTACTGTACACCCAGATTGCTCTAGTAGTTTTTGCAATTTTAATGTTATTTTTAAATTTATTTCTGCTTCTGTTATTCCATTTTTGCTTGATGCTCCTTCATCTGATGGGTGCTTTTTACTGCATTTTAATATTTAATTAAAAATCTAATTTTATTTTAGATTGTTTTTCTTTAAAAATTAAATTCTATCTCAACTTTTTTGTCTTCATATACTTCAATTCTGTTTATTAGTTGCTTTAATATTTCATTTGTAAATTCTTTACCTTGTTTAAAATTTCTAACAATTTTCTTTAAGTTTTCTTTTGATATTTTGCTTTTATTCTTTTCTTGTAATTCTTCTAAAACTTTTTTAGTTTCTTTTAATTTACTTTTAAGTTCATCATATTGCAATTTAAAATCTTCTATTGATATTTTTCTATCTACTCTTTTGCTATATAACTTTTTCAATTCATTATCTATTTTTGTTTCTCTGTTTTCGAGTAGTTTCATTTCTTTATATGTTATATCATTTTTTCTATATTCATCAGTAATTTTATTTGTAGCTATATTAATATTTATTGTATTCAATTTTTGTTTTACAGCATTTAATACTATTTCATTTAATGTACTCTCCATAATCGTATGTCCTTTGTCACATATACTAGGGAATTTATAAATTGTCCTACACTTGAAATACCAACATTTTTGAGGATTACCTAATACTCTACTTCTTATTTTAGTTCTTGTTCTATATTTGTATTGCATTCTTGCCCTGCAGTGTCCACAATATACCAATCCTTTTAATAAATACTCATATTTGTTTTTAGGTTTATAAAACTTTTCTTCCAACATTTTTTGTACTTTGTCAAATTGTTCTTGTGAAATTATCGCTTCATGTGTATTTTCTTTAAAAATCCATTTTTCTTTTGGTATTTTGTATTTTTTCTTTGTTCTATAATCTGTATATATTTTATTTATTATCATCTGGCCTGTATAAAATGGTTCTTTTAGAATTCTACTAATGCTATCACTTCGCCACTCATTAATTGTTACCTTTTGCCCTTTATATTTCTTTGGTGTATCAATTTTCATTTTAGTTAAATATTTTGCAATTTCTCCTTGTGAATGTCCTTGTAAATACATTTCATATATCAATTTTACAATATCAACGACCTTTTCATCTATAACAACTTTGTATTTATCTTCATCATCTTTTTTATATCCATATGGTACATTTTTTTCAACATATTTTCCTTGTTTCTTCATATCAGTTTTTACAGATTTTATCTTTTTAGAAATATCTGCAATATAACTTTGATTCATTATCCCTCTTAGCATTATAGTATCGTCAATTTCATATCTTTCGCCACTATCTATAAACTCTGTTACAGAAATTAACCTAACATCATTATCTGGAAAAAAAACTTCAGTATAATAACCTGTTTTATTTTTATCTCTAGTTAATCTCGATAAATCTTTAACAATAACCATATCTATTTTTTTTCTTAAAATATCTATTATCATTTTATTCAGAGCTGGTCTTGAGTCTAAAATTCCTGAATATCCATTATCTACATATTCATTAATTACACTAATATTATATTTTTTAGCATAGTTTAAAGTAATGTCTCTTTGTGCCTCTATACTATTATTCGTATTTGTATCTTCTTTTGATAGTCTTAAATAAATTCCTGCTTTGTATTCTTTCATTTTGTTTCCTATCCTAAATTATATATTGCTGAAAACATTATATTTATAATTAATGTAAATATTGTTGTCTTTGTCAATCTCTATATTGTAAATAATTTCAGATAATTTATCTCTATTCCAGTTTTCAATATTAGATAATTCATTCATAATAGATATTAATCTTTCTTTTGTTATTACAGGTCTTTTTTCCTTTTCTTTTAAAATAGAATTAAGATTATTCTTTATGTTTGTTCTTCGTTCTATTTCTGTTTTATAAAATCTTTTATAATCATCAATTTCTATAATATCACTTTTATAATCTTCATATAGTGAAGTTATTGTCTTATCGGTTTTCTCAAGTTGCTTTTCAAGAATTTTTATATTATCATCATATACCTTTGTACTATTTTCATTATACTGATTTAAAATTAAGTTTTCTAATTTATCGCTTTTACTTATTTTGCTTAATTTTTCTTTTACATTTGCTATAACTATTTTTTCAACTATGTCCTCGTCAATCGACTTATACTTTCTGTTACAATCAAGAGTATTATTTTTTCTTACAGCTGTTCCACAATATATCTTTTTAGACTTAATATTTCCATCTTTATTACGAACTACTTTGATTACCATTTTCGTTCCACATTCTTTGCAAAATACCAGTCCATTTAAATTCCATTCATATTTTCTATGTTTTGTTTTTTTATGAATACTTAATTTTGTTTGAACTCTTTCAAATTGTTCTTTAGAAATAATTGGCTGATGTGTATTTTCTACAATTTGCCATTCTTCTCTAGGTATAATTTTTACTTTTTTTGATTTATAGCTTAGATTAATCTTTTTGCCATATTCTGTATGTCCAATGTAAACTTTGTTTTTTAGGATTCTACTAATAGCCTCATCTCGCCAATTATAATCGCCACTTTTTGCCCCACCAAAATCGTAATAATCTGGACAATATATTTGTTGTTCTTTTAAATACTTGGCAATATCAGTAATTTTTGTCCCTTCATCATACATATTAAAAATCATTTTTATAACTCTTGCTTGTTCTTTATCTATCTCTAATTTGTTTTTATTCTCCTTGCTCTTTCTATATCCATAGGGAGCTTTTGCTGCTAAATACATTCCTTTTTCTTTTCTAGCCCATACTCCGCTTCTCACTTTTCTCGAAATATCTTTACTATACCAGTCATTAATTAGAGTTTTAAATTGTATCATATCATTGTTTGAATTTTTTAAATATGTATCTACATTATCCAAAATTGAGATATATCTAATATTTTTTTCTAAAAAATATATTTCTATGTAATAATTAGCTTCAAAACTATTTCTTGAAAGCCTTGATAAGTCTTTAGTTATAACAGTATTAACGACACCATTTTCAATATCTGTAATCATCTTTTTAAATGAAGGTCTATCTGTATTTAAACCAGTATATCCATCATCTATGTATAAATCATATAATTCAAATTCTTTTCCTAACTCTTTTATTTTATTTTCTATAATGCTTTTTTGACTAACAATACTATCACTTTCTTCTTTATCACCATCTTCCTTTGATAATCTTAAATAACCTGCTACTTTATATTTTGTATTTTCCATAATAGTTACTCTCCCTTTCCTATGATTTGCGATAGTAACTATTCCTTTATGTAATAAGGATTATACAAAATATTTTTGATAATATCCAGCATTTTTTAAAATAATTACTATCTTTTAATTAATGCTATTCAGTTTTTGAAGAGCATACCTACTCAGTATGTTGTATATTTTCTCTGTGTCATTATCTTTTTTAGTTCGTGCTATTACAGTATATTCTTGATTATCTATGGTATATGTAGTTTTTTCTTCTATGTAATCATTCAAGTTAACACCATCTCCTTTATACACCATATTATCAATCTATAAATTTTATTACTTTTGTTTATTAGTTATAAGTGAATTGTCATTCACATAGGAGATTTGCCCTCCTCTCCTTTTTTAAGAAGCTATCCCTTTACATCATGTTAGCCAGATAGAAGTTTCATTATATGTCTTATAACTAATTATGATACAAAATATTATATTTCTTTTTAAAAGAATTATATTTTGTATGTTTTTCAATGTGCTATTTTTGACTTTTATAGTATTTTGTAATACAATATTGTCAAACAACTTGTAATACGATTATAATTGTTTGATATCAAAAATAACACTATACAACAGAAAAAAATTTTTTATTGATTTGTGGTTGTTTGATAGGAGTGTAGTTTATGGATTTTTATATTGCTTTTGATAAGAATAGCAATACTGAATTTTTATTATATAGAGATATGATTCATAAAAATAAAACAGATGAATCAGATGAAATTTATTATTCTGAGCCTGTATTCAAATGCAAAGTTATGCCAATTGGAACATTTCTTTTGAATTTTTTAAATACAGATTTTAAGAGTAGGGAAATTCGGAAACTTTATTAGAAAATTTTGTTATGCATCTTTATATTATCCAAAACATCCTGAAAAAATAAAACCTGGAATTAATTTTATTGGTCTTGAACTAAATGAAAAAGATTATTTTTTAGGATTATTCGAACTTATGCGTTCTGAAGAAGAACATTTTATTAATGTTCAAAATATATTTTTAAAACATCTAAACTTACCTTATGATAAAACAATTGTAGATGAAATTGAAGAAGATTATGAAGATATTCCTGCTACTCCTGAAGAAATAGAATTTGATAAACAGTGGGAAGAATATTTTGAACAAAAAAGTACTTTAGCACAAAAAAGACTTGATTTATTTAAGAAAAAATATCCAAGGTTATATGAGGAATATGAAAAACGACATTATAATCGTTTACAAAACTATAATGCAGAAAATGATATTATTGAAATTTCTGGATTAATAAATAGTTTAGCATTAGACTTTACTTTTGGTGCATATTATTTATGTGGGTATAATTTACCTTTGTATAATATACCATATTGTTTTTGCAGTTCTGATATTATAAGTATTTTAGCAATTGAATTTAAAGAGTTTGTATCTGCTAAACGCCATGTAATTAAGCAATGTAAAAATTGCAGAAGGTATTTTATTCCAGAAAATTTAAGGGATATTAAATATTGTAATAATATTTTTAAGGATGACAAAACTTGTAAAGAATTAGGAAAACAAATAAGTTATAAAAAATCATTAAAAAACGATAAGTTACTTGATATGTATAGAAAAAGATATCTTTCTTTGGCTAGTTCTGTTTCTCATTATGGTACTGAAAAAGCAATTGAAAGGTTTGAAAATTATAAAAAAGATGGAGCTGTTATGAAAAAGAAATATTTAGATAAGGAAATTAGTGCGAAAGAGTTTGAAAAGTGGATTGAAAATACAAAATAATAAATTT
Source organism: uncultured Clostridia bacterium (assembly GCA_944387495.1). Classification (GTDB taxonomy): domain Bacteria; phylum Bacillota; class Clostridia; order TANB77; family CAG-508; genus CAG-269. The sequence continues at coordinate 35,701 of CALXFD010000013.1, forward strand.
AATTGTCGGGAGGAAAATATAATGAATAGAACTTTAATTTTTGATTTAGATGGAACATTATGGGACACAACTGAACAAGTCACAATAGTTTGGAATAATGTAGCAAAAAAATATAATATAGATATAGAAAATTTTTCTATTAAAAGTATTATGGGACTAACTACTTCTGAAATTATATCGAAATTATTTGATAATAATAGTGAAATAGGTAGGTCATTTATAAATGAATGTCAGAAATCAGAAAATGAATATTTATCTATGTATGGTGGAAATATATATATTAATACTATCTCTACTATAAAAAAACTAGCTAAAAAATTTGATTTATATATTGTAAGCAATTGTCAAGATGGGTACATTCAATCTTTTTTAAATTTCTATGATTTAAAAAAATTTTTTAAAGATTATGAATGTTCTGGTAAGACAAATCTTGCAAAAGTGGATAATCTCAAACTACTTATGAAAAGAAATAATATAGACCATTCTATTTATATAGGCGATACTGAAAAAGATTACTGCTCTGCTATTAATTCAAATAATAAATTCATATGGGCTACTTATGGTTTTGGAGTATGCAAAAATTATGATTATTCTATAAATGATATTTCAGAATTATTGACTATTTTGCAAAATAAGAACCTAACCTGACATAGTAATCAAGGATTACAATTTAAGTAACCAAGAACATTGTCTATAACAATAAAAAAGTAATATCTATTATATGTAATATAGTATCACTTTTTTTATCTCTTTATTTTTTATTTAAAAATTCCAAACAGTATTCAAAAAACTCGGCATGACTATCTGAGAATTTTTTAGCCTCAATTAACTTATTAATTTCTTCTATTGATGCCCATTTTACATCTTCCACTTCTTCTTTTTGCATTACTACATTATTAATGTCAACATTAGCTTTTAAATAATATAAATCTACAAAATCATCTTTTGTTTTTATTGTTTTAAATAATATAATTTTTTTATCTACTAAATCTAATCCTAATTCTTCTCTTATTTCAGTAAAAATTCCTTGTTTGCTAGTTTCTCCAGATACTGGATGTCCACCTGTGGTAGACCACTTTCCATCTTTCTTTAAAACTCTTTTTTGTATTAAAAAATCTCCTTCATCATTTTGAATCCATACTACTACAGTAATATAATATCTTCCTTCTGGAACTTTCTCTCCTTTAAAAATTGTTTCACCAGTAAGTTTTTTATTTTCATCATATAAATCTCTTTTCTCCATTTTCTTATTCTTCTCCTTTTTATCAAATCATTAAATCAAAATAATTTTTAGCAAAAGTATTTAGATTATATTTCTTACTCCATTTATCGTTAGGTAGATTCCTTTCTTCATATTTTTTACTAATTATTAGTTCTTGTAATCTGTTTTTCAATTCAACTGCTGAATTATCAAAAATTTGAACATTATTATTGCCTTTTGCTATTTCTCTAAAAGTAGGTATATTATTTAGTATGGTAGGTATACCTAGAGATAAAGATTCTAGTGCCGAATATCCAAAACTTTCTGATTTGCTTGGTAATACTGTTAAATCAGCAATTTTATATGCTTCGGACATTTTATCGAATCGAATTATTTTTATATCTAAATTATTATTTTTTGCTTTGTCTTGAAGTTCTTGAACAAATTTAATGTATTGCTTATCTAAGCCAGTAAATACAATTTCTATTTTATCTTTTATATCATTTTCTAATAAGCAACATGCTTCAATAACAAGCATTGGTTGCTTTTGCATAGGCTCTAATCTACTTGGTACAACTATTCTTATTTTTTCTCTATTTAAATTATATTTTTGGGTAATATCATCTTTACTATCCTTAGTATATAACCTGTTTACATCTATGGCATGTGGAATGTATTTTATTCCACCCTCTGTTAATTTTTCATATTCTTCAGCATAATATTTTGATGGTGCTACAAATGTCGTAAGTTCATTATTTTTATATTTCTTCATTAATTCTAGCATTTTTACAAATGATTTTTTACCCCAAGCCAATTCATACTCAAACGGATTTGTATGTATTGTAAATATTCTTTTTTTCCCTTTCCATGCTTGTAAAAAAAGTTGTGAATTCAAATGGATGCAATCATATTTTGAAACATCAATTTTATTTTCTATTTTTTTAGCCAATTCATTATATGATTCTTCAGTTTCAAAATTACCAAATGTATCTTGTATTATATATTCATCAGCTTCTCCTTGCATTTCAAATAAGTTTATATTTATATAATTTATACCTTGTTCCTTATGGTTTTCTCCCGAAAACATATATACATCTATTTCATTTCCTAACTCTTTTAGAGATTCAGCTAAGTCTATTACAAATCTTTCAGTTCCTCCAATTGACTTACCTGATATTGCCCAAGGATTTATTATGGCTATTTTCACTTTTATTCTCCTCTCTATTTTCAATATACTGATTCTGGATTATTTCATCTGAAACTTTTATTTTTCTTTTAAACTTACTATTATCTTTATTTTCAATTTTATATCCTTTTTCAATAATTTTAGCATAGTTTTCTTGTGAATGCACTAAAGAATATTCATAAGCCCTTTTACTCATTTCTGCATATTCATCAATAGATATATCCATCTTTTGTGCCTTTTTTCCTTTTGGAATAACATAGCCAATATTATTATTAAATACTGTTTCTGAAAAGTCTATCACATCCGAAACAATTACAGGTTTGCCCCTTACTAGTCCATCAATTAATGAATTTGGAACATCTTTAACTATTCTTTTTTGTGGCACAAAGGCAACGAAATCTGAATTGTCAAACAAATTAATTAATGTATCAGTATTATTATGAATATCTAATAGACTTACTCTATCCCAAACACCTAATTTTTTAGCCATTTGTTCAAATGCTTGTGTATCCTTATCTCTTAAAGGAATTGTTAATGAAAAATTAGTATTTTCTTTTAGTAGTTGTAAAAGATATTCTAAACCTCTTTCTCTAATTGCATCTCCTTCTTTATTATTCCAACTAGCAAAAAGTATATTTATATTTGCTGGATTAAATTCTTTATTACTTCTTTTTCTTGGTATTTTTGATGGAGTAGGTGTTACCATAATTTTATTTTCTTGAATACCATACTGTATTAATATTTCTTTATGTTTTTCTAATTCCACAAATACTCTTTTTAAATTCTTATATTTTTTTAAATGTTCTGCATATTTCTTGTTAGGTCTTCTATACATAGATACAAATAAAGGATTATCTGAAGAATTAAATAATATTCTTTTCCATACACTTGGTTCTTCTTCAAATACATGAACAGTATCTTTTGAATTTTTCTTTACCTCTTTAATTGCCTTTAAAAAATATATAAATGGACGATATACATAAATATTATCCTGTTTATCTTGTTCTTGTAATGGCTTTTGTCCCATAAATCTAGTTGCAGATATTATTTTACCATTATTTCTTTTTGAAATCAATTCCATCTGATTTGAAACTGCTTCTTTATATCTTACAAAGAAATCATTGATTATAATCATATTTTCCTCCAGTTATACAATTTTTTTATCAAAAAATTTTTCTAATACTTCATTTATATATTTATCATTGTTAAAATATTTATCTACTATTGTATATCTTCCATTTCTTGGTTTCAAATTTCTAGTACATCTCTGTATAATATCTTTATTAATTCCATAACTATATTGTTTGTCTAAAACTTTCAGTTTATAAATTGAATTTATTATTTCATCTACTTGCCTTCCTTGTGCTATTGACATTATAATAATTCCTAAAGATACTGATATACCATGAGGTATGTCAATCATACTTTCTAATTCTTTAGCAAATATATGCTCTGATCCACTTTCTGGTCTTCCTGTGCCATATAAATTAGTAATATAACCTGCTATTCCTATATATTCAAATAATTTGTTATTATTATTAATTATTTCTTCAAAAGATTTCTGCTGAATAAATTGCATTACTTCATTTAATAAATTTATCGACATATCATATATTTTCTTATCAATTTTCTCTTCAATATCTAAAGATGCTAACTTCCAGTCATATGAAGCCGTAAATATAGACAAAACATCTGCTAATCCGTACAGGTTTTCTGTTTCAGACATTTTTAATATACTATCATCTAGTATTATACAATCTGGCATTTTAGCTTCTAGTGTAGTTTTCTTTCCATTTTCTATCAATGCTACTTTATTTGTAGCATATGAATTAGTTGAAAGCATTGAAGGAATACATATATATTCATTCTTCAATTTATGAGAAATATATTTTCCTATATCAATGGTACTTCCTCCACCAAAGGTAACTACTTTTTCTATTTTCTTAATCTCCTTCACTACTATATCTATATTTTCAATCTTTTTAGATATATCATGCCAATTAATTGTTTTTACCTTATCGTTTTCAAATTTAATTTTATTAATTGATGTAGGTGAATATATAAATAATGTATTCTCGTCCAAATTATTTATATATTGTTTTACATTTCTTTTTATAGTTACATCCATAAAATAGTCCATTATTAATTACCTCTATAAATATTTTTTATATTTTTCTTCTAGTTTTATTTTCTCTAGTATCTGTGGTAAATCATTTATATTTTCTTTATTGCAAACAATACATACTTTGTTATCTTTTATTATATTAACATTTTCAAGACCTATTGTAATAAGTAACTCATTACTTTTGTTTAATATATTTGTATTACTTGTTTCTTTCGCAAATATTAAATCTCCTATGATTATGTTGTTTTTTTTATCTTTTTCGTGAATCTCAAAAAAATCCTTTACACTTCCAATATCCATCCATTTAAAGTTCCCTCTTATCATTTTTACATTATTAGATTTTTCTAAGATGCCTTTGTCAATAGAAATATTTTCTACTTTACCATATATCTCTTTAATTATTTGTCGCTCCTCATTCGTATTAATAGAAATATATAATTTGTCTTTAAATTTATACATATCTAGTAAATATTTTTTGAAACTTTTTAATATAGATTCTACTTTCCAAATAAACATTCCACTATTCCATACATAACAATTACTTTTTATATATTCTAACGCCTTCTCATACTTTGGTTTTTCTTTAAACTCAATTACTGAATAATAATTTTTATTTTCACTATTATCATATTTAATATAACCAAATCCAGTAGCTGGATATGTAGGGGTTATTCCTATTGTAACTAAATTTTCATTAAACATTGCTACTTCCATAGCTGTTATTATACTTTCTTGCAATTTATCTTTTTCTTCAATATAATGATCTGATGACAAGACTGTAATAATACCATCACTCTTAATCTTTTTTATTTTTAATGTTGCATAAAATATACACATGGCTGTATTTTTTGATTCTGGTTCAGTAATAATATTTTCTCTTGGTATTCTGTTATCAATATACCTATAAGCCAAATCTGATTGTTGTTCATTAATAATTATAAAAATATTTTCGTAATCAAATATTTCTTCTATTCTTCGTATTGTCTCATTTATCATTATTTCATTTCCATACAAATTTAAAAATTGTTTTGGCTTCTTCTCTGTACTAATTGGCCATAATCTAGTCCCTTTTCCTCCAGCTAAAATTAATGCATATTTATTCATTTTTACCTTTCTTCATCCCCTTTAAGTTTTTCTAATAATCCTGTATATGTTTTATTGTCTTTTACTTTTACTCTTTTAATTATAGGTTGATATCCTTTTCTAATATAATCTTCTTCTACAAATTCTTCATACTTTGTTAAGATATTCAGTACTCTTTTAGCTTCTTCCTCATTATCTGACATATGTATTAAATTATCAAAAAAATATCCATCAATCTTACTAGAGTATTCATCTCTTATCTGTTGCTTAAGTCTTCTTGCTTCTATACATTGACTGATTTCATTTTCTTCATTTATCTTATAAGTTGGATTATCAATTTTAACTATAAATACAATTGCCTTTGTATTATCTGTACTTTTCATATTTCTTATTTTTTCGTAAATATATCCATCTTGAAATGCTTCACCATCACCATTATAACAGTCTAAAACAAATGAATCATATTTATTTTTTAAATCATATACTCTAACTTGAATTACATCCTGCATTATTGCGATTTTTAACATCATTTCTCTTGCATATTTATTTCCCATATTCCATAAAATCCCTACAGGATATATGGTTTCTTTTACATTACTTTTATACATATTATTCTCCTATACATAAAAGATAAAATATTTAATGCAAATCCTTGCATACTTCTATATTTTACCATTTTATTCAGTTTATGTCAACTTTCTTTGTGTACCTTTTTATCTTAAAATTAATACTATTATTTATTTTTTCATAATCTTTTTTAACTCTTCTAAATATTCTCCCATTACATCTCTAAATTCTAATTCTATTGTATCATTAGTTTTATTGTAGCAAATTTGCAATAAATCTAAATCTAGTAATGAATTATTATAAAAGCTAAATGTAATTTTATTGTCATTTATCAATCTGTTTAATAAATCTCTAAAAATATTCATATCTATTTCTTCATTTTTCATTTTCATTATTCTCACCTTATATAATTTTTTATTTTTACCCGCTGCTTAATGTCATAATATCACAAACTTAAGGATAAAATCAATATAAATTATAAAAAAGGTGGAATATATTATGGCTGTTAGAAAATTAAATAATAATCTAAATGTTATTGGAGATAATCTAAGAAAATACCGAAAAGAAAAACACCTATCTCAAGCAGATTTAACTATGGAACTTAATCTACTTGGAATCAATCTTCATAAAAATGATATTTATATGGTTGAAAACAATAAAAGAACAGTTAAAGATTATGAAATATGGGGTTTTATAAAAGTTTTAAATATAACTTTTGATGATTTATTTGCTGGGATAGAGAATAAGCTAGAAAATTAGATTTTTACTCAAAAAATATAATTATAATACTTTTTGAGTATTCCTATATTTCCTCTTCTTCTTCAAACCAATTAAAACTACTAGAATTCTTATTTTTCAAATACCATTCTTTTATAGCTTGTTTTGATAAACTCTTTTTCCAACCTTTAATTTTTCTTGGATGCTTTATATTATTTGGTCCAGTCATATTCGCTAATATATCAATTGCTATTAATGTAATAGAGTTATTATCCAACCTGCTATAATCCCTATAATTATTGCTATAAAAATTGTCTTTATTTTGAAAGCCATATTTTTCTCGTTGCATCTTTCTTCTTGATGTATAAATTCGTTCATCTTGTCCATAATCACTGTTTCTACATTCTCTATCAATTTTTCTTGTAAATCGTTCATAATGCTCTGTATTTCTTGCTTGTCCTTTTTCAAAGTTGTCCTTATTTCGTTTATATCTTCTGTCGCTTGTTTGTTCCAAATTATCATTTCTGTTACTAAATCTGGATCTAATAACATGTATTTCATTATTATTGGTGTTTGTGCTATTTGTTGTTCTGGTATATCTATTTGATTTTTCTTCTTTAATTCTTCCATTGATGGCATTTTCCATCTCCTCCTTTAAATATTTTTTATCATTTAATTTAATATCTCTACATTTCATTCCCTTAGGTGTTGTATAAGTTATATATTTTCTTTTTTTAGTCCATAAAACTTGATATCCTAATTTATTCATATTTTTAAAAAATTCAGTTTTATTTTTACTTTTTTCTAATGAATAATCAATGGCGTTTGCTAATTTCATTTTCCAACTTTGTCCTTTTAATGCTACTTGATATTCATTTTTATTATATATTCCTTGATACTTTTTCTTTTCTATTATTTCTAGTCCTGCATCTTTGCAGAGTTTATCAGAATAATCTTTTACTTTCTGCATATCATTTTTTGATTGATTAAATTTCTTTCCATTTTCAAAATTAACAGAATTTATAATCAAATGATTATGTATATGTTCTCTATCGGTATGTGTTGCAACTAATACTTGAAAACCTTGAAAATAGTTTGCAAATTTTATTCCTATTTCATGTGCTTTTTGAAAATTTAAAACATCTTTTGGACTAAATGATTGAACAATATGTATATATTGCCTTCCTCCATTTTTATTATAAAATTCTTTAACTGTTTTCATTTCTTCCAAACAACTATTGGCAACACAATCTTTTCCTGTTATTAAATTTGCATTTGTTTTATCTGTCCTTGTAACATAATCTATTATCGTTTTTAACTCTGCTTTTGAATTAGTAAACTTAATAATTGCCAAATAGACTTCATCTCCTTTTTTACATCCTCTAAGTTTATATTTGTTAATCTTCCTTGATTGCATAATTTAGTTAATTGATTTAAGTTATTTCCTATTTTCCTTAATTGCATTATTATTTCTTCTAATCCATCTATAACTATAATGTCTTTATCCATCGCAGTTCTTAATAAATATTCGCTAGTATTTAATTTTGACTTTTCTATTTTACTCTTTATTTTGTTATACTCTTTTTCATTTACTCTAAAAATAAAATGTCTATTTTTATTTTGTTTTTTCTCTACCATAATTAACCTATCCTTTCCTTTTATGGGGTTTGGGTTCTCCCAATTCTTCATCGCTAATCTCTATTTTCAAGTCCATTTGTATTACAAATGGGAAGCTTGCCTAAAATAAAGTCAAAAAAATAAACTTATTACAATTACAAGTTTGTATCTAAATTTGCATATAGTCCATTTAAAAATTCTTCTGAATATTCTCTACCTATATACTTTTTATTTTTTATATTTCTTTTTATATCTTTATCATTTGTGTTAATAGGTATTTTACAATTTTGATAATTCGTTTCATCATTTTTGTTAATAGTGTATCCACAATTTTGATAATACCTATTCATAATTTCTTTTAAAGGTATTATTTGTCTATTTTCTATTTCTTTTGAGTTTGATTTATAATTCATATTTATTTTTATATAGTTCTTCTTCTTTAAAAAATTTATTATTCTTGATATGCTTACAACTGTTACATTTAAAATATCAGAAAAATAATTATTAGTTGCAAAACAGTATCCTTTATCTTTACTTAAATATATAATCATAGATAATATTATTTTTTCCTTATCTGATAATTTGTTGTTTATCAAAATTTCTGATGGCATCCATAGTCCTTTTAAATCTGATTTTTTCATTTTATTTCACTTCATCTCCTATCAAAAAAAGACCAAGTATTTATGTACTCAGTCTTTAATAAAATCTATTTTATATAATTTATTTATCATAATTTTGTTTTTACTTTTATTTGTATTTCAGTTATATTTTGATTATCATAATCTTATTTTTTGATCCTATATTTTTCATATATCAGCATTCATTAATAAACTTTTCAAACAACCTATCTACATATTTTTCATTAAATAATAACTCTGGATGCCATTTTATTCCCATAACAAATTTTTTATTTAGTAATTCAAAACTTTCAACAAGACCATCTTCAGAATATGATGAGATTTTTGCATAAGGTTCTACTAATTCTTTTGTTGCTATCATTGAATGAATACTATTAACATCTATTTCTTCTTTTTCTATTATTTTATATAGTTTAGTGCACTTTTCTATTTTAATTTTATGCCTATAATTCTTATCATATACATCATGACTTTTGCTCTTATCTAAAACTACATCACTACCTAAAGCCCTTAATATATTATTAAATCCAGCACATATTCCAATTAATGGTTTATCTAATTCTATAACCTTTTTTGTAATTTCAATTTCGTATTTACAACTATATAATCCTCCTTGTAAAATAAAACCATCACATAATTCAATTTGCTTATATAATCCTTCTATTTCTTCGCTATTTAATTCCTTCTCATCTTTAATATCATTATCATTAAATTTCATTGTTGCTTCTGTTGGTAGCAATGTTATAGCAATCCCACCATTTTTTACTATTAGATATCTTATTTCATCTACTTCATCAATTCTATGCCATAAATCTTCATCATATTTTGGTTGTACTTTTCCTATTATTCCAATTATTGGTTTGTTTTTCATTATAAATTTCACTATTCCTTTCCATAGAAAATTTTTAATATTCCTTTGTAAAACGGAAATTTTAATCTTTCTATTTCTTGTATTACTTCATTAACATTATATTCTATTTTTAATTGTTCGTAATGTATCTCATTTTTATTTATTCCTAATATTCCTGCATTTGCTATATTACTTTTTACAGGACATCCTAAAGAACCTGAATTTATATACCATTTATTGTTTTTATTATTAATACTTGTTGTATGTGTATGTCCATATATGAATATATCTGCATCTATTCCACTAAACATTTCTTCATTTTGTTTAATTGTAGGCTTCCTAATATGTTTTATATATACTCCATTTTCATTATTTGGATAATGAACAATATATATTTTCTTGCCTTCAATTTCTATTATGTTTAATATTTTTAATTGTCTAATAAAATTTTTAGAATTCTCGCTTAATTTGCTGTGTGTCCATTCGTGATTATCTATTTCTTCTAAACTCATTGTTCTTTTATCATCATGCACATTTTTTGGCAATCCTTTTAATAAATATTGTTCATGATTTCCTCTTACTGCTATTAATTTATCTTCGTTTTTCATTAATTCTTGTACTGTTTCTTCTGGGTTTGGTCCTATTCCAATTATATCTCCACAACATATTATTTTATCTACTTCTATTTTTTCAAATTCGTTTAATACTGCATTAAGTGCAATAATATTACTATGAACATCTGTTATTATTCCAATTTTCATTTTTATTCACCTAAAATTTGTTTTCTCTTATTTTTTAATAAATTTATTTCCCTATAAAAATCCTCATCATCCCAATTACAAAAAGTATAATTAGAATCATTATTTCTTTTAATTAATTCCATATCTTCAATTGTAACATACTTAACTTCTGATACTTCTTCTTTTTGTAATATATAATCTTTTATCTTATAATTAACTACAAAAATAAAATTATATCCAAATCGTTTGTTTTTATCATTATTTTTATAAATATCTACAATTTTAATTTGCTCTTTTGGAATTTCAATTCCTAATTCTTCTTTTACTTCTCTAAATATAGCTTCTTCAACAGTCTCTCCACTATCAACTTGTCCTCCAGTTTTTGCCCACTTATTTGGATTTCTTACTTTATTTGCTGTTCTTTTTTGTAAAAGCACTTCTCCTTTTTCATTCATTATCCAACAAGAAACTGTCCTTCTCCATAGTCCTTTATTATATGCTACCCACCTATCTTCCACTTGTCCAGTTAATTTATTATTTTCATCTACAATATCTACTAATTCCATTTGATACTCCTTTTCATTTTTCCTTATTTTATCATCATGTCTTTTCACTTTCAACAGAAATTAAAAAAATTGCAAACTTTTACATCTGCAATTCTTTAATCTATAATTTATTTTTCCAATCAGTTGCCCCATACAAAATTCTTTCTACATTTACCATTTTTTTATCTTCATTAATTCTATAAAAAGCAATATAATTTTTAATAATTAGTTTTCTAAATTTATATTTTTTTATCATATCATAATCAATAATAGCAAATTTTTGTGGATTATATTTCAAAGTATTAATTTCATTCTTTATTAATTCAGCATATCTTTCTGCGATATTAGGCTCTAATAATTTGTATTTTATATATCTAATAATACTTTTATAGTCCCCTTTTGCTTGAATAGATAATTCTACCTTATATTCTTCCAATGCCAAAACCTCCATTTTAATTTGCTAAAATTCCTTTAACTTCTTCATATGCTTCTTCAA
>CALXFD010000014.1 GCA_944387495.1 uncultured Clostridia bacterium
ATATGATGATTGACCTATGGTCAATCCATACATCTGTCCCCAAATGGACAAAAATGTCCAAAAGGAAACGTCCCCAAATGGTCCGTCCCCAATTTACCCTAATTAATCACTATATTATTTTCATCATCTATATATACATATGCTTGCTTGTGCATTGGTTCTTCGTCTCTGTCTATTTCTTTTACTACATTTGCTATTCTTATTTGCACTGTGTCTAGCAAGCCTGCTGCTATTATTGCTTGTTTGTTTCCTTTTGCTCCTGCATGTGCTAGGCCTCTTAATGCTCCTAATACTACTATGTTGTCTGATGCCATTACCTCTGCTCCTGAGTTTACATCTCCTAGGATTACTAGGCTTCCTTCTACTTCCATTTTTTGTCCTGAACGTAATGAACCTTTATGGAATTTTGTTTCTGACATCGCTATTTCTTTGTTAAATGTTCTTGTTATGCTTGATAATCCTAGGCTTTTTGGCATGTCAAAGTCTATTTCTACATCTATTTTTTCTTTTATTATTTCTTGTATTTGGTCTATTTCTTTATTTTTTAATATTTTTCCTGTTACCATTATTGGTGTTTTTTCATCTTTGTATAATTTTTTTAGTTCTGGTAATTTCTTTTTTAGATTTTCTACTATTTCGTTTTGTTCTGCATCATCATTTATTTTTATTAATATTTGATTTTTTTTAAGGTTTATGCTTACACAGTTTTTCATTTTTTCATACTTCCTATCTTTATATAATTATATAATTGAATATTTTTACTATATTTTTTATCTTAGTGATTGTAAGTAAGATTGTGCTGACATGTCTTCTTGTACATCTTGTGTATTCATTCCAAAGTATTCTTGCATTATGTCTCTTACTACTTCTGCTGTATAGTTACCATGTCCTCCATTTTCTACCATTACAACTATTGCTATTTCTGGGTCTTCAAATGGTGCATATCCTGCAAACCATGCATGTACTATATCTTTTCCATTTTCGTCTGTTCCTGCTTCTGCTGAACCGGTTTTTCCTCCTACTTCTATCCCAAAGTCTCTAAATCTTACATATGCTGTACCTGTTGTGTCACTTGTAACTGATTTCATTCCTTGGCGTATTGCATCTAGGTTTTGTTCATTTATGTTTAAGTCTTCTGTTTGTTCTTCTGTTATTCCTAGTTTTTGGTTTACAAAATTATTTATTTCTTCTTTTGAAGCTTCTGTTCCATCTGGTTTTCTTATTGTTTTTATTATGCTTACATCTATTGGTTTTCCTCCATTTGCAACCATTGCTAAATATTTTGTCATTTGTAATGGACTAAATGAATCTAAACCTTGTCCTATTGATGCATTTATTGTTTGTCCTTTTGTCCATGTTACTCCTACTTGTTCTGCATATTCTGGTGTTGCCATCGCTCCTGCTGTTTCACTTGGTAATTCTATTCCTGTTTTTACTCCTAGTCCGAAGTATCTTGCATATTTTGCAAGTGTTTCTATTCCCATTCTGTCTCCTGTTTCATAAAAGAAATAGTTACATGATTTTTCTATTGCTCCTGATACATTTAGCAAGCCATGTCCTCTGTGGTAATCTGTATAATACCAGCATGGCCATGTTAATCCATATTTTCTATATAATCCTGTGTCATTTATTTGTTCTGTTCTTGTGATTGCTCCTGATTCAAGTCCTGCTATTGCTGTTACCATTTTAAATATTGAACCTGGTGGATATGAATTTTGTATAGCTTTATTCATTAATGGTTTTGCTTCATCTTGATTGTATTTATTCCAATTTTCTGTACTTATTCCTCCTATGAAGTCTGCTGGATTATAGTTTGGATAACTTGCCATTGCAAGTATTTCTCCTGTTTTTACATTCATTACCACACAGCTTCCTGCTTTTGCATCATATCTTTGTCCAAATCCTCCTGATGCAATTTTGTTTATATTATTTTCTAGTGCTTGTTCTGTAATTTTTTGTAGGTTTGAATCTATTGTAAGTACTACATCACTTCCTGCTATTGCTTCTTCTGATGTGTATTCTGATGTTATTGTTCCATCAACTGCCATATCTATTTGTTTTGTTCCATTTTTCCCTTTTAGATATTCTTCAAAAACATATTCTATTCCTGTTTTTCCTATTATATCATTTTGTGAATATGTCTCTTTTCTTGTTTCATATTCTTCTGCACTTATTGTTGATGCATATCCTAATATATGTGAAGCAAGAGTTCCTGATGTGTATTCTCTTACTGGTTCTACTACTATATTTATTCCTGGGAATTTGTCTCCACTTTCTGTGAACTCTGCAACTGCTTCTCTTGGTATATCTTCTGCTATTGTTAATGCTCTTGTACTACTATATCCTGTTATTGTTATTTCATATCTTATTGCTAAAATTTTTCTTACTTCTTTGATATCAGTATTTTGTATTTCATATCTATCTTTAAAATGGTAAAATGCCTGTTCTGGTGTTGTATTTGCATCTAATTCATTTTCTTCTAACCAACTTTGTAAATCATCACCTGTTTTTGTATATTGAAATGGTTCTATTGTTATTGGAAATGAGTCTTCATATGATACTTGGTATTTTTCTAATACATTTACTATATTTAATATTGAATTGTTTAGTTCATTATCATCTATCTTTGTTTTATATAGTTCTAATCCAAATTTTGTATTTGTGTTTACTAGTTCTACACCTGTTCTATCAAGTATTGAACCTCTTGCTGCTTCCAGGGTTGTTTCTCTTGTTAATCTTGTATTTGATTCTTCTCTATATTCAGCTCCATGAACTATTTGCAAGTTAAATAGTTGTATTATTAATATAATTCCAACAAGATATGTTAATACTGTTAAAGTATTATATCTTAATTTAATATTACTTTTCTTTCTTTCTTTTAATCTCCTCAATTTTTCACCTTCCTTAGAAATACCTTGTTAAAATTTTGTTCCCCTTATATTCATTTTCTATACTATATCCCAATTTTTGAATTAATGGATAGATTATTATCGTTATTATTAGATTGTATATTACTTCAATAGATAATATTTTTATAAAGTTAAATATTTCTAAGTTTCGAACTAATATAATATTGTTTAGTATATATGTTACTACTTCAAATATTATTGTTGTTCCTAATACCATAAACATTATTGTTGCTCTACTATCTTTTGAAAAGTTTTTATCAAATGTTGCTGATAAAAATCCTATAATTCCATATCCTATTGCATTTACTCCTACTTGCATTCCTATTACTAAATCTAATATTAACCCTAATACTACACCATATACTATTCCTGTTATTCTATTTGTAAATAATCCAACAAATAGTACAAATATGACAAATAAATTTGGCATTATTCCTGATATTGTAAACCAATTAAATAAATTTGATTGCAAAAAATATATTATTAGTAATGATAATATTAGTAAAAGATTTATTATTACTTTTTTCAATTGGTTTACCTCCTTTTTAATTTGTTACAATTACTAAAACTGTGTCTAATTTATCAAAATCTACTGCTGTTTCTACTATTGCATATCTATCTGTTACATTTTTTGTGTTTACTACTCTTTTTATACTTCCTACATGTATTCCTTTTGGATATATTCCTCCAAGTCCAGATGTTTCTACACTATCTCCTTGTACTATATTATCATCTGTTGGTAAATACATTGCTTTTAATGCTGATTCTTCATCTTGTGTTCCTTTACATACAATACCTTCATCTGTTGTACTTAAAGAACAGCTTACTGAACTTGATGTATCTATTATTGTTTGTACTTTTGCAGTTGTATCTGTTACTGATACTACATGTCCAACTAAACCTTGGTCTGCAATTACTGTCATATTTTCTGTTATTCCGTCATTTTTTCCTACATTTATTACCACTGTTTTTGAATAATTGCTTATATCTTTATTTATGATATATGCTGGTACTGTTTTGTATTCTCCATATTTTTCTGCTAAGTCTAAATATTCTTTTAATGTTTCATTTTCTGATTTTATATTTTCTAATTCTCTTAATGATTGTTCTAATTCACTATTTTTTTGTTTTAGTTCTTCATTTTCAGTTTTTAAATTATTTATGTCAGTAAAAAATGTACTATTTCCACTTATTTTATTTTTCAAATATGTCAATCCATTTTGTACTGGCATTACTAATTTACTTGCTGCATTTTCAAAAAAAGATAGTTGGCTATCTGAATTTGAAAATACTACTATTAATATTAAAATAATTATAGTTATAACAATTCCTGCTATTTCAGCTTTCTTATTTCTATACATTTTTTACTCCATTCTTCTATCTTTTTCTTCTAGCATTAATTAAAACTGTTTTTAATCTTTCTAAGTCTTCTAATGTTTTACCTGTTCCTCTTACTACACATTCTAATGGTTCTTCTGCTATATATACAGGCATACCTGTTTCTTGGCTTAATAATTTGTCTAAGTTTTTAATTAATGCTCCACCACCTGCAAGTACAATTCCTTTTTCCATTATATCTGATGCTAATTCTGGTGGTGTTTTTTCTAGTGTTAGTTTTACTATTTCTACTATTTTTGATATTGATTCTTTTATTGCTTCTTCTACTTGTGATGATGATATTTTTTCTGTTCTTGGTAATCCATCTGATAAATCTCTACCTCTTATTTCTATTGTTGTCTCTGTCATAAGTGGCATTGCACATCCTATTTGTATTTTTATTTGTTCTGCTGTTGTTTCTCCTATTGCTAAGTTCATTTCTCTTTTTACATAGTTAACTATATCTTCGTCTAACTCATCACCTGCAACTCTTAGGGAATGGCTTACTACAATTCCCCCAAGTGATATAACTGCAACTTCTGTTGTTCCTCCACCTATATCTACAACAATATTTCCACTAGGTTCACCAACATCTAATGATGCACCTATTGCTGCTGCCATTGGTTCTTCTATTAAATATACCTCTTTTGCTCCTGCTTGTATTACTGATTCTTCTACTGCTCTTTCTTCTACTTCTGTTATTCCAGATGGTACACCTACTACAACTCTTGGTTTTCCTATATTATATCTTCTTCCCACTTTTCCTATAATGTTTTTTAACATTAATTGTGTTGCTGTAAAATCTGCAATAACTCCATCTTTTAATGGTCTTACTGCTTTTATTTGTTCTGGTGTTCTTCCTAACATTTCTTTTGCTTCTGTACCTGTTGCTAATATATTTCCTGTTTTTCTATCTATTGCAACTACTGATGGCTCTTTTAAAATTATTCCTTTCCCCTTTAATGTTACTAAAATATTTGCTGTTCCTAGGTCTATTCCTATATCCTTTGAACCAAATGTAAAAAATTTCATGTTCAACATTCCTTTCACTTATAAATTTATATTGTATTTTCATCACTTACCATTTCAGAAAATATACTTACATATTTCATATTTCCTATTACTATATGGTCTAATAGCTGTATATCAAGTGACATTGCTGCCATATGTAGCCTTTCAGTAATTTGTATATCTGCCTTGCTTGGAGTTGGGTCACCACTTGGATGGTTGTGTACCAATATTATTTTTGGTGCTTGCATTTTTATTGGCTCTACTAATATATCTTTTATTGATATATTAGTAAAATTAGTTCCTCCTATTGTTATATTTTTGATTTTTAGTATTTCATTTTTTGTGTTTAATATAAGGAGTTTTGCTATCTCTACTTTTTCAAATCTTACTTCTTCCATTAGAAGTTTCGCTACATCTTCTGGACTTTTTATTCTAATTTTTTTATAGTTAATAGGTATTGCCATTCTACTTGCTAGTTCACATAGTGCTTTTATTTGTATTGCTTTTACTCTTCCTATTCCTTTTATTTTCATTAATTCCTGCAAACTAAATTCTCTTAAAAAATCAAGATTGTTTTGTTCTACATTTTTATTATTCATTGATAATATTCTTTGCGCAAGTGTTAATGAAGATTCTTCTTTTGTTCCTGTTTTTATTATTATTGCTAATAATTCTGCGTTTGATAGTCTTTTTTCTCCATATAATTCTAATTTTTCATAAGGTCTTTCTGTTTCTGGTAATTGTTTTATTTTTATTGACAAAATATCATCCTTCCTGTTTTATATTTTGCCCCTAAATTTTTTTGTATATAAATATTGATAATATCATTCCTATTATACTTGCTACGTTTATTTTAAACATTAATGCAAATGTTATTTTTACAACGCTTAAATCTAATACAATAGGATTTTCTAATCCAAAACTTTGACTATATGATAACCACCATAGCCAGTCTACTCTTGATGCAAGTTCTCCTAGTAATCCCCCTACTACTAGTCCTGATAATATAAATATTAATAAAATCCATATATTTTTTTCTTTCGTCGCCATTTTTTACCTCCATCTTTTGCTCTTTCCTTACGGAAATTTATTTTATCACATAGCTATTATAACTTGATTTAACAAATTTTTCAAGTAAAATACTTTATTTTTTAATATTTCTATGTTATATTATTCAATATAAATTTACTAGATTGATTTCAATAATTAAAGTTACCAAAATTTATGCATTTCAATATAATAATATTAGTAGTATAATATATTTAGTGATATATAAAAGGAGGTTCACTTTTTAATGAAAATTGAAAAACTTACTGATAATAAGATAAGGATTATAATTAACTTAGATGACCTTATGGAAAAGAATATAGATTCTTCTGTTTTTACTAAACCTCTTGAAACTCAAACTTTTCTTTTAGATGTTTTAAATAAGGCTGAAAAAGAAGTTGGTTTTTATACAGATGGTTGTAAATTGTTAATAGAAGCTTTTTCTTCTGATGAGGGTAGTTTTGTTTTTACAATAACTAAGTATGAGGATAATTCTGATAAATCTCCAAATTCTATAACAATTCCTGGCAGACGAAAAGTTACTGCTAAAAAGAAAACTTTAAAATCAGATTGCAAGACTTCTATTTTTAAGTTTTCTAGTTTTGAAGAGTTTTGTAATCTTTGTAATTGTTTAAATGAAATGGGAAATATAAATTTAAAGGGTATTTCTAAAAATATTTCTTTATATTTATATAATGATACATATTATTTAGTAATTTCTGATATAAATATAGAAAATAATAAATTAAAGCATTTTTATTCTGTTGTTTCAGAATTTGCTAGTCTATGTTCTCAGTCTAATACTTTTGAGACTAAACTTATTGAACACGGCAAAGCTATTATTAAGAAAAATGCTATTAATGCTGGAATAAAATATTTTGTTAATTAGTAAAAAACCTAATATTTGTTGCTTATACAAATATTAGGTTTTTTGATTTTATAATTAAATATTTATAATAAATTGTATTTAATATACATTTTTTATTAATCAATCCACAATTTACTCATAAATTGTGGATTATATTTTTTAATATAAGTAATTTTGTGGATTGTATGCTACACCATTTACTCTTACTTCTAAATGTAAGTGTGGACCTGTTGAATTTCCTGTTGAACCAACTGCTGCAATTGTTTCTCCTTGTGCTACTGTTTGTCCAGCTGATGCATATAATTTACTACAATGTCCGTAATATGTTTGTACTCCATTTCCATGAGATATTACTATCATATATCCATATGAACCTTTCCAACCTGAAAATGTAACTGTTCCTCCTGCTGCTGCTTTGACTGGTGTTCCTGATGCTGTTGCAATATCTAAACCTGTATGTGATGAACTTCTTACACTACTATTTACTCCAAATCTCGATGTAATTGTTCCTGATACTGGTCTTATTAAAGAAATTCCTAAACTAGCTTTTCCACCTGATATATTTGTTGATGTATTTACTTTTCCTGAACTAGATGTTTTAACCTTTGCATTTTGTGCTACTGTAACTGTTTTTATCGGTTCAACATATAATTTTGAAACTGCTTCATCTACTGAAACAAAATCTTTTAAATTTGTTTCATATTTTTCTGCTATTGATATATTATCTATATTTGTACTTTTTTTCTCTTTTAATGTATCTACAACTTTTTCTGCATCTTCAAAACTTGATACATAATATTTTTCTTCTTGATTATCTAAGATTGCGTAATATCTATAATATGGCATTCCTTGGCTTGTAACTTGGTTATAAATTTCATCATCATTTGTTACTACATTCCTTTTTAATAGGCATAATTTATATTCTGGTAAATTTTCTACTTGAACAAAAGCTATATTTCCATTTGTTCCATCACCATTTTCTACATAATTATTTATCTTTTTTTGTAATTCAGATTTATTTTCTGTGTATCCTACTTGTTTTCCATCTATAAATACACTGTATGTAGGTTTATATAAAAAAGCAACTGCTCCTATTATTAAAAATAACGCAATAAAAAACAATACTGTAAACTTAATTCCTCTCTTCGCATGAACCATTACTTTTTTAAACATTACACTATCTCCTTTTTATCTTATGGATATTAATGTAATAATATTGTAACATATTCTTTTTTGCAAAGATTGCCAATAGCTAATTTCCCTAAGCTAGTATCGTTTTTTATTGTTTATCTTCGTTTTATTCTTTTTTTCTCTCTTTTTTGATTTTCTATTTTTTAAAGTTATTGTTGCAATTCTGTTTTTACTGTACTAACTTCTGTTACAGTAGCTTTTTGAGCAGGTATATAATAACCTTTTGATTGTGCTATTTTAAATAGTTCATATTGAAAACTTTCATCACTATTTCTTATTTGTTGGAATGTTTGTCTTAATTGCATATTTTCACATTCTGATATTGCTGTTTGATATGCTGTTAAATCTGATTTAACTCCTGCTAAAATGTCATTTACCATTGTTTTTTCATCCATGTTCTTTTCCTCCTTAATTAAATTTCTACTTTTAATTGTTTAAAAATGTCATTAATTTTTGTTTTGTATTTAATGCATCTTGTGCAGATTTTGTAAATAATTGTTTTATTTGTGGGTCTACTGCTTGTGATGAATATGTGTTTAATTTTTGATATGCTGTTTCATGTGCTCCTATTAGATGTCTTAAATGTTGTAATTCCATTTGATTTAAGTCTGCCATTTTTATCATTCCTTTCTTATAATTTCTTTATAGAGTATTTCCATTTTTCTTATTTTTATACAACATTAACATTTTTTTGTGTGGCATAAAAAATAAAACTTCAATTTTTATTTGAAGTTTTATTACTGCTCTTTATTAAATTATTTCTAAATTTGCATATTTTGCCATTAATCTTTTATGTCCTGCTTTATCAAAATTGATATCTACTTTTAAGTCTTCTCCTTCTGGTTCTACCATATTTATTGTACCTTCTCCAAATTTTTTATGGTATACTCTTACTCCTGCCTCATATTTTGATAAGTCTACTGTATTTTTAGCAGAGAGCTTTTTACCTAAACTATTTAAAAAGCTTTCTGCTGTTTTCCCAAATGAAATTCCTGAACTATTACTATTTGTTGATTTAGTTGCCATTATTGGTTCTTTATCTGTTATTTTATATGTTTTTATATTTCCATTATCTTTACTTCCATATGTCCAGCTATATCCTGAATCTTTAAATATTTGAGATTTATTTGTTTCTTCTCCAAATACATCTTGATATCCCTCTAATAAATCTTCTGGTATTTCTTTTATAAATCTTGATACTGGGTTATAACTTGTTGAACCAAATATTGTTCTTTGCTTACTACATGTTAAATATAAATGTTCTTTTGCTCTTGTTATTCCTACATAACATAAACGTCTTTCCTCTTCTAGTTCACTTGGTTCTGATATTGATTTATATCCAGGGAAAATTCCCTCTTCCATTCCTACTAAAAATACTACTGGAAATTCTAGTCCTTTTGCACTATGTAATGTCATTAGTGTTACTGAATCTTCTGTTTCTTCTACATTATCTAAGTCACTTGATAATGTTATTCCTTCTAGAAATTCGCTTAATGAATTCTCGGCGAATTCTTCTTCAAATTCCATTGCTACTGTTAAAAATTCTTCTAGGTTTTCTATTCTATTTTCTGCTTCTATTGTATTTTCATTTTCTAGTGCTTTTGTATATCCTGTTTTCTTTAATGTATTTTTTATTAATTCAGATATTGTTAAATTATCTTTTTGTGATTTTAGTTCTTCTATCACATTTACAAATTCTCTTGAATTTAGGTAAACTCTATTTAATCCATAGATTTCCGCATTTTTTATAATTTCATACATTGGTATTCCATTTTCTTCTGATAATTGTTCAATTTTATCTAAGCTTGTTTTTCCTATTCCTCTTTTTGGTTCGTTTATTATTCTTTTTAAGCTTAAATTATCTGAACCATTTTGTATTAATCTTAAATATGCAATTATATCTTTTATTTCTTTTCTTTCATAGAATTTTAATCCACCTACTATTTTATATGGGATATTTTCTCTTCTAAAAATATCTTCTATTGCTCTTGATTGTGTATTCATTCTGTATAATATTGCAAAATCGGAATATTTATAATATTCTTCTCTTTTTAAGTGTTCTATTTGTGTTGCTATATATGTTCCTTCATCATATTCATTTTCTGCTAAATACACACTTGGCAAATTTCCTTCTTCATTTTGTGTCCATAACTCTTTTTTATATTTTACTTCATTATTTTTTATTACTGCATTTGCTGCTTTTAGTATATTTCCAGTACATCTATAATTTTGTTCAAGTTTTATAATTTTTGTTCCAGGGAAATCTCTTTCAAAATTTAATATGTTTGAAATATCTGCTCCTCTAAAACTATATATTCCTTGGTCATTATCTCCAACAACTGTTATATTTCCGTTTTTTGATGCTAGTAATGTTACTAATGTAAATTGAGATTTATTTGTATCTTGATACTCATCTACTAGAACATATTTGAATTTATTTGAGTAATATTCTAATATATCTTGATTTTCTAGCAATATTTTTATTGTATAGTTTATTATATCATCAAAATCTATTGCATTATTTTCTTTTAATCTTTTTTGATATAGTGCATATACTTCTGCAATTTTTTCTTTTCTAAAATCTCCCCCTGCTCTTATTGTATATTGTTCTGGTTCTAACATTTCATTTTTTGCATTACTTATTTCTGATTGTACAGCTCTTTCATTAAATAGCTTATCATCTATTGCTAAATCTTTCATACATCCTTTTATTAGTGTTTTTTGGTCTGATGTATCAAATATTATAAATGAGCTATCAAATCCTATTCTATCTATAAATCTTCTTAATATACGTACACATATTGAGTGGAATGTTCCCATCCATATATCTTTTGCCGCATCGCCTATTAGGTCTGCTATTCTTTGTTTCATTTCGTTTGCTGCTTTATTTGTAAATGTTATTGCTAAGATGTCCCATGGTTTGGCATCTTTTTCTCCTATTATATATGCAATTTTATGTGTTAAAACTTTTGTTTTTCCACTTCCTGCACCGAGCAATTACTAAGCATGGGCCTTCTGTGTTTACTACGGCTTCATATTGTTTATCATTTAATCCTTTTAATATATCTTGCATTTTTCTCTCCTTTTTGTTTTCTGTTTTTTCAAAACTCTGTTTGTATTTTATTATATATTATAAAAAAAAGCAAGGGAAATTTGCTTTTTTAAATTTAATTTTTTCGCTTATATTAAGTTTTCTGGATTTAATGATTTTAGTTCATCTAAAACAAAAATGCCATCTTTTCTTATTAGTACATCATCAAACCATATTTCTCCTCCACCATATTCTGATGTTTGTATATTAACTATATCCCAATGAATACTTGAACTGTTGCCATTATTACTTTCTTCTAAACTATCTCCTGGTGTAAAATGAAAACTACCTTTTATTTTTTCGTCAAATAAAGTATCTCCTATTGGCTTTTCTATATATGGATTTAATCCAATAGCAAATTCTCCAATATATCTACTTCCTTCATCTGTATCTAAAATTTCATTAAGTTCTTTGGTTTTATTTGAAGTTGCTTTAATAATTTTTCCATCTTTAAATTCAAATCTAATATTATTAAATAATACACCATTATATCTTGATTCAGTATTATATGTTATATATCCATTAACACTTGTTTTAACTGGCGCTGTTGCCACCTCTCCATCTGGTATATTAAATGTTCCCATATATTTTTCAGCTGGTATTCCTTCTATGCTAAAAGTTAAGTCTGTTTCTTCACCTTTTATATGCACATTTTTTGTTTTATTCATTAATTCAACTAAATTATCCATAGCTTTTGACATTTTATCATAGTCTAATGTACAAACATTAAAATAAAAGTCTTCAAAATCTTCTGTACTCATATTACTCATCTGAGCCATTGAAGCATTTGGATATCTTAATATGCACCATTTCGTATTTTTTACTCTTTCTTCAAAATGTACAGGCAAAGTATAAAGTTTATTATACATTTCCATTTTTTCTTTTGTTATTCCATTTAACTCTGCGGTGTTTGCATTTGCTCTTATTCCAATATATGCATCCATATCTTTCATTTTTTGTAAGTCATGTTTTGCATAAATTTCTATTTGTTCTTCTGTTGAATTTATAAGCATTTCTCTTAATATTTTATAATCTATAATATTAAAAAATGGTAATGCACCGATGTTTTCTGCTTGTTTTATCAACTCTTTCCCTAATGGAATTGCATCTACTCCAATTATTTCTATTAATATTTTTTCACCTTTTTGCAGATTGATAGAATAATTTAATAAATTATTAGCTAATTTTTCTATTCTTAAATCCTTCACTATTTATCACCTCTTACATATCATTTATAACATTATTTAAACTTCTTGTCCACTTTCTAACTTCTTTGTTTCTTTTAATAGTTCATCAAAATCAGATATATATTCTTTATCTTGTATAACCCTATATTTTTTATATTCATCTAATGCAAGCTTGTCTGCTATTTCTCTCTTTATTTTTCCATTATCTTTTAAAATATTATATTCATTAATTTTTAAGAATACCTCTAATTTATCTTTCCATTCTTGCATTGAAATAATTCTACCTAACTTTACTTGTCTTTCTGCATAGTCTAAATACATTGATACTAAATTATTTAATTCTGTAATTTCTTCTTGTGATAAATAATTTTTTGCTACTGTAACATCTGTTTCTAATATTTTTCCATCTGGTGCATTCTTCCAAGTAGTTAGCCCCATATTTTCTTTTTTACTATCTACTCTATTATAAATTATCTCTGGAGCAGTCATTCCTGTAATTGCATAATGTAATTTGTTTTGAACATTTTTATAAAATTCTTGTGTTGTTTCACTATTTTTATCATAATCATAGCTACATTCTTTATATATATCTGTTATTTTTTGATAAAATCTTCTTTCACTTGCTCTAATTTCTTTTATTTTAACTAATAACTCATCAAAATAGTCTTTTCCAAATTTTGGTCCGTTTTTTAAGAACTCACTATTAACAACAAATCCCTTTTTTATATATTCTTTTAGTGTTTTTGTTGCCCAAATTCTAAAATCTGTTGCTTCTTTCGAGTTTACTCTATAACCAACTGCTATAATAGCATCTAGGCTATAAAAATTAGTATTATATTTTTTTCCGTCTGAAGCAGTTACTCTAATTTTTTGAGTAACTGAATCTTGTTCTAATTCCTTCGATTTAAAAATATTTTGCAAATGATATGTAATATTATTTTCTGCCACATTAAATAATTTTGCCATTGATTTTTGAGTTAACCAAAAATCTTCTTCATTATATAAAACTTCTACCGATATATTTTTATTGTTCTGACTTTGGTATATGATTAAATCTTTTAAACTTTCTATATTATTCAAAATTAATTTCCTCCTCTATTTATTTAAGTTGTGTTCAAACCTTTGTTTGTATTTTATAAAATTTTAAATTAATTGTCAATAATTTTTGTTAATTTACAGAAAAAAAGAGTAAATCTAATTTTATTATTAGTCATTTATATTTTCACTAGCAATATATGGAAGCTGTCTGTTTTTTTCTTGACTCCTTTTGAATTATCTGTTATATTATTCTTAACTTAATAATTTTATAGTATAGTTTATATACTTTTCATCCTAAAAGGAGGCACTTTATGAAAGACATCATCATGATTATTTTATGTGTTATTAGTCTTGCTCTTGTAATATTTGTGGCCATTTCTGATTCTATCAGATCTGGTGCTCATATTGCCATAATATTAGGATGCTGTTTATCAGCACTTGATGCTATTATCAATTACACAAATAAAGACTAAATAACTAAAGCCTCTTTTTGGGGGGCTTTTAAATAACGTCTCCTTTTTATTTTGTATATTTTTAATAGTATTTACGTCACTTACAATTTTTTATATTTACCATAGCTTAAAGATATCGATATTTTTATCTCCAAATTTCCCTTGTGTGCAAAAATTAGCATTTATCTTTTTCATCTCTACTTCTCCTTTTTCATTTACTGTTTGATTAATAATTATCTATAAGTTCTTTTATTCTGCACTACATTGGCTTATTCGTCAAGAATTTTATTAGATTCTTTTAAAATTGTAGATTGGTACCGTTTCGAAAGTTTTTTATCTAAATTCCATAAAATTGTTCTATTATTCCCTATTAACTACTGTATAAGCATTGCAAACATGCCTAGTAAAAATCCTCCTATATTCCCTATTGCTGTTATTCTTCCATGGTACAATCTATTAGCTTCTGGGATTAATTCTCCGAGATACTATGTATAGCATTGCTCCTGCTGCAAAGCTTAGGCATATTGCTATTATTTGTTCTGATATTGTTCCTATTATTGCTCCAAAAAATGCTCCTATTCCTGTGGTTACTCCTGATAATATCACATAGTATAATACTTTTGTTTTTTTCATTCCACCATTTTTCATTGGAACTGCCATTGATATTCCTTCTGGTTGATTCTGATTTAGACAGTTATTTCAATTTTTCGAATAACTGAACTTTATTTTAATTCTTAGTTATTCTGTATTTTTTTATTTTCATGATTTTTTGTATCTTTATTTGTATTTTTTCAATATTTTTTGAACTATTCAAATTTTTTGAATAGTTCAAATTTTTTTCTATCTTTTAATCTAATTTTTACTATCCTTTTTATTTTTTTTCCAAGCAAAGCCAAAATCACTTCTTTTTATTTTACACATTTCTCCATTGCCACGATAAAAAACAATTCCTTCTATATAATGATTTTCAAGATATTGTTTTATTCCTTCATAATCCCTTGGTACATTTTCTAATATTCTCTTTCCGTGTTTCTCTAAAATATCTGTATCTATATTATATGGATTTCCATTTATATGTTTTCCAATTAATTCATAAGTTCCCTCCTCTAAATTATCATTTTTTTGTCTTTCAAATGCTTCTAAATAATATTTAGCATTTGGGTCATTTTCAGTACATAAAAGCCAATGTGGAAAATGTCCTGTTATTGGGTCAGGTGCCTCTTGGCAAGGAATTGCACCTTGTGGTAGAGTTCTTCCTTTTTTATAATCATATCTTCTATAAATTTTTCCATTCCTTATTAAACAACATGTCCCATCTATTTTTTCTGTTGCAAAGCCTTCTCCGGTCTAATACCCATTGACATTCAGGTTCTACTTCATTTAAACATTTGGCTATTTTATGATTTTCAAATTGTCTTTTGAAAAGTGTTTTCATTTTTTTCATATATTACTATCGCTCCTTTTTAAGTGTACTAGCTATTATAATTTTATTTATTTACGTCTAGTAGCCAATCTATTATATTTTTATGTATAATTCCATTTTGAGAAAAATCAGTTTTATCCATAGAAAGCACATATTTAGGATAATTATCATTTATTGTTTTATATGCTCCAAATTCCCTCTCTATTACTCTTGCATCATTTAGTAAATATGCTACTTGAAAATATTTTTTTTCACCACTCTTTGTAGCCATAAAATCAATTTCCCCTGGATTTAATTTTCCAATATATACTTCATATCCTCTCGCCAATAATTCATTAAATACAACATTTTCTATTGCAAAACTCTTATTTATTTCGAAATTGTTGTTTTTTATTTGTGCAATTCCTAAATCTGTCATATAGTATTTATTTAAAGTTTTTAATATTGCTTTTCCGTGAATGTCATATCTATATATTTTTTGAACTATTAATGCTTTGCATAATGCGTCAAGATATGTATATAATGTTTCGGTTGAAATTATTCTACCTTCGTTTTTTAGATAACCAATTATATTGTTAGCTGAAAACTCTCTTCCTGTTATATCAATTAAATATTGAAGTATTAAATTAAATAATGTAATATCTTTTAATCCTAATCTTTCTACAACGTCTCGTAATATGATTGAATCGAACACACTATGTAAATAATCCTTAATATTTACTTCATCTGTAAATTGAACTCTATTAGGTAGCCCTCCCCATTTTAGATAATCCCAAAAACTTTCTTCATTTTTCGGGTCATTTCCTGTTAACTCAATATACTCTTTAAAAGTTAATGGATAAATATTGAAAAGTACATATCTGCCTGATAATACAGTAGAAAGCTCATTTGATAATAATTTGCTATTAGAACCCGTAATAAATATACTAATATTTTCTAGAGACGCTCTTAAAGAATTTACTACTACTTCAAATTTTTTAACATTCTGTATTTCGTCCAAAAAGACATAATATTTTTTATCATCATGTATTTTTTCTTTAATATAGTAATTTAATTTTTTATAGTCCTTTAATTCTTCAAATTCTACAAGTTCAAAGTTTATATATAATATATGATTTTCTTGAACTCCTTTCTCTTTTATTTCATTCATTATCTGCTTTAATATTACTGATTTTCCACATCTTCTTATTCCAACTAGTATTTTTATTAAGTCACTATCATAAAATCCTCTGATTCTACTTAAATAAATTTCTCTTTTTAACATTTCAATCACCTATATTGATTATACTGTACTATTATTTTTTTGTCAAGTTATTTTGTTTATTCAAAATAACTTTTATTTTGTCATCTATTGTTTTGTTTTGTCAAAATTATTTATACTATTAACTAATATTGTTCTCTTTTATCTTAAATAAATTATTCAACTTTCTGAAATTAAAATATAAATCCACCTGTTTATCCTGGTGTATTTCTATTTTGTTAATAAGCACTCTCATAATTTCTGGTGTTGGTTTTTCTAATTTTAAAAAATCATGTACCAATTTTTTTATTTTTTCTATATCATCATATGAATTATTTTCTTGTTCATTTTTTAAACCAATATATTCCTCTTCTTTTTGCTTTAACTCACCTTTTAATTTATTAAACAATCTTTCATACATCTCTTCACTAATTTTCCCATTTAATTTATCAACATACATTTTGTCGATATTATCATTTATTAGTTTTATTTCCGTTTCTATTTTCTTTAACATTTTTCCATAATCATATTTTGATATACTATTTTTTATATTTAACTCTATGTTCTTGCTATCAATATGTAGGAATATTTTTTTTATGTGCTCTAATACCATATTTTCTAGTAGTTCATAATTAAATCCATGTGATGTGCAAAGTCCTAATTTTGAGTTTCTACGATAATTGTTACATATCATATCTAATCTTCCGTTTTTTCTTGCTCTGACACCTATTTTGTGCTTACATTCATAACATACTATCAAACCATCTAACAAAAAATGATGTTTCTTTTCATTTCGATTATAATTTTGAGTAATTACCATTTTTTGTACCATATCAAAAGTTTTTTTATCTATAATTGGTTCATGGGTATTTTCTACAATATTCCATTGTTCCTTTGGATTTGGTCTTAATTTTCTGTTTTTATAATTTATCCTACTCCTTTTATTTTGTACGGTAGTGCCGGCAATATATTTCGTTTTTTAATATATTTTTTATGGTTTTATTTTCCCAAAATGTTGCTTTATTATATCTAATCTGGCTTGCCGTAGGAATATGATTATTATTTAGGTAATCTCTTATCATGGTAATTGAATTTCCGCGAAATTGCCATATCAAAAATTATTTTTACAATTTTTGCTTCTGGCTCACAAATGATTAATTTATTTTTATTATTAGAATCTTTCATATATCCTAGGGCTGTTTTGCCACCTACCCATTTTCCTTCTTTTTGCATCGTATGCAAGGCTGTCCTGATTTTTTTTGATAAATCTTTTGAATACATATCATTTAATATAGATTTAAAAGGGGCAATATCATTATTACCATTGTTATTTGCAAAAGTATCTATACCATCAGTTACAGAAACATATCTAACATTTTTTTCTGGAAACCATTTTTCTATGTACTCTCCTGTTTCTATGTAATCACGACCTAAACGAGATAGGTCTTTTGTTATGACCATATTTATTTTTTTTAAGTTTATATCTTTTATCATTCTTTGAAAACCTGGTCTGTTAAAGTTGGTTCCCGTAAATCCTTGGTCAATATATATATCTATAAGTTTATAATTCCATCCTAAATTTTCTACATATTGTGTTAATAATGTTCTTTGATTTTTTATACTTTCGCTTTCATCATATCCTCTATCCACATCTTCTTTTGATAATCTTATATAAATAGCTACTTTATATATTGATTTTTCTATCTGCTCAAGCATTTTACCTCCTTTCCATGCTTGAGATAATAATTTGAATTCATTTTTATTATATCTAATTTGGAAGTGAATTCAAATGCTCAAGTAATGAAAATTTTAGATTTTATTAATCCCTTTTAATATCTTGATATATATCAAATATTTCTTTTCATATATTGTAGAGTTGGCTCATTTATATCTAACATATTTATTATCAAATGTTCTATTAAACTTTCTAAACTCTCTCCTTTTTCATCAAAGTATATATTTATTTTAAATGATTCGCTCATACTTTCTCCCTATATAACTTAATATTTATTTAATTTATATGTATTAGAATTTTGATTATTCTAAAAATGTTTTCTTTTCTTCATCTGCATAATTTCCATCGTCTAAAACAGCATTATAGCTTGGAAATTCAATTACATAAGTGTCAAATCCATATATTTTTAATCATAATTTATTTTAAACATTTTTATTTACATTCTAAAAGTAAAAGTGCATGAAAATGAATACATTCAATTTCATGCACTTTATTACTAGCCATTACATTTTTACCTTTTTCTAGGAAATGGATTATGCATCCTTTCTTTTCTTTCTATTTCCTTTATTCTTTCATTAAGTCTTTTGGTCGCTTTTGCTAATTCTTCCGTAATTTTTTCGGTTGAATAAGTTTCGACCATTTTTGTTACTTTTTTTCTTGTTTTAGGCATCTCAATTCTCATGGCTACTCTCCTTTCAAAATCTTGATAAAGCTTCTACAATATCCAACTCCTCTTAAGGTTATTCAAATATTATCTCTATCAAATTATTTTGTCAATAAATTAATTTACAAATTTCATTTTCAAATCATTTCTCAAGCATTTTTTACTTTTAATTTTTATTTTCAAATAAAAAATTTAACCACTGTCTACTTTGGAATCTACCTTCTGGTATATCGTGTAAGCATATTGCTATTGCTAAACTTAATCCTAATTTTATTGATGCTCCAAAGCCTGAGCCTATTGCTAAACCTTCTGGAAAGTTGTGTATTGCTAGACCTATTGATACTATTATTCCTGTTTTTAATAAGTTGTTGTTTGGTGTTTTGCTTAATTTTACTGTTTTTTTATTAAATTTTTTTTGTACTAATTCATCACATAAAAACATTATTATTATTCCAATTATTATTCCTATTATTGTACTAAATATATTGCTTATCCCTAAGGCTTCTGGTATTAAATCGAAACATATTATTGCCATCATTAGTCCTGATGCAAATGCTAGTGTAAAACTTAAAAACTTTCCTGAGTGCTTATTTAATAGCACACCTATTATGCCACCTATTGTTGTACCAAAAGTGCCAAAAAATAGACCTGCTAAGGTTGTTTTTAGAATTTCTTGCATAATTAAAACTCCTTAAAATAATCTATATTTTAGTTTATTTTAAAGAGTTTTATTTTATTACATTATCATATCTATTTATGAATTTATATTTTAGCTTTTATTTTTCTTTATTTCTTTGTAAAATTTTTAGTCTTCTTCACCTTTTAATTTTTCTGCTCTATCTGCTGCTATTAAGTTGTCTATCATTTCATCTAAATCTCCATTTAGAAAGTTTTCCATTTGATATATACTCATTCCTATTCTATGGTCTGTTATTCTTCCTTGTGGATAGTTATATGTTCTTATTTTTTCACTTCTTTCTCCTGAACCTACTTGTGATTTTCTGCTACTAGATATTGCATCATCTTGTTTTTGTTTTTCTATTTCGTATAATTTTGTTCTAAGCATTCTCATTGCATTGTCTTTATTTTGGAATTGTGATCTTTCTGTTTGGCATTCTACTACTATTCCTGTTGGTTCGTGTATTAATCTTACTGCTGATGATGTTTTATTAATATGTTGTCCACCAGCTCCTGATGATCTAAATACTTCCATTTTTATATCTGCTGGGTTTAATTCTATTTCTACATCTTCTACTACTGGTAATACTGCAACTGTTGCTGTTGATGTATGAATTCTTCCACTACTTTCTGTGTCTGGTACTCTTTGTACTCTGTGTACTCCACTTTCGAATTTTAGTCTGCTATATACTCCTTTACCAGTTATCATAAATGAGATTTCTTTATAGCCTCCTAAACCAGTTTCATTTTCATTTAATACTTCCACTTTCCAATGTTTTCTTTCTGCATACATTGTGTACATTCTAAATAATGTTCCTGCAAATAAAGCTGCTTCTTCTCCTCCTGCTCCTGCACGGATTTCACATATTATGTTTTTATCATCATCTGGGTCTTTTGGAATTAATAATAATTTTAGTTCTTCTTCTATTTGTGGAATTTTTTCTTTATTTCCGTAATATTCTTCTTCTGCAAGCTCTTTCATCTCTGGGTCTTTCATTAATTCTTCTGCTTCTTCCATTGCTTGTTTTACTTTTTTATATTCTCTAAATTTTAATACTACATCTTCTATGCTTGCATGTTCTTTCATTAATTTTTGCCATTCTGTATGATTAGATATAACTTCTGGGTCACTAATCATTTTTGTTAATTCATCATATCTTTTTTCTACTGCTTCTAATTTTTCAAACATAAATATTCTCCTTCATTTTTAAACTTCTGATATTATACTATATTTTTTTGATTTTTACAAGAGTGGCTTTAAAATGATATTATATTGAATTTATGAATATCTTATAGTATAATACTTTATAATTAACGATAAAAGGAGTTAAAATATATTATGAAAAAAATTTTAAATTTTTCACTTAATAATTCAATTAAAAAAGAAATTATTGAATGGATATTTTGTATATTAATAGCATTAATTTTAGCTTTATTATTCAGATATTTTATTGCAACTCCTACAACAGTAAAAATGACTTCTATGTTTCCAACATTAGAGGATAAAGATAAATTGCTATTAAATAGAACCATTAGAATTTCTAACAAAATTCCTCAACGTGGTGATATAATAACTTTTGAACGACCAAGTAAAACAAAATTCTCATCAACAGATGAAATTAATACAGCTAGCCCTATTGCTATATACGAGAATGAACCAGCTGGTCTGTTTAATAGATTTATATACTATGTATTAGAAATAGGTAAAGAAAGTTATATTAAGAGAGTAATCGCATTACCAGGAGAACATGTAAAAATAAAAGATGGAAACGTATATATAAATGATAAAAAACTAGATGAACCCTATTTAAATGATGGAATTGTCACAGATGTTTCTGGAATAGGTTTTGATGATTTCATTGTACCGGAAAATTGTATATTTGCAATGGGGGATAATAGAGCAGGTAGTATAGATTGCAGAAATTTTGGTTGCATTCCTTTTAATAAAATTGAAGGAATTGTACTTTTTAGGATTTTTCCATTTGATAAATTTGGTAAAATACAATAACAATATAAAGACTGATTCAAAACGAATCAGCCTTTTGTTATGAAATTATTTTAATAAAAGTTCTTCTATATATTCATTAACTTCATCTGTAAAATTATATGCCATTAATTTTTCATTTTTTAGCATCATTCCGTCTAATGCAATATTTATTATTATTGATAATAGTAATATTATATTAAATCTAGCCATTGTTACGAAAAATATTATATCTGCTATTATATTTATTATTAATACTATTGCGAAAATATTATTTTTCTTTGTACTTTTTAGCATATTATTTTTTTCTAATTCAAATAAGAGCATTCTTTCCATTGTAAGTTTACAGATTTGTCCTCTTTCGTAGTAATAATTACTTTGTATTTTTTTGTTTAAATCTTCTTGTGATATTTCATTTTCAAATGCAAATAATATTTTATTTACAAATAAACTTTCATATGATGGTATTTCTTCTGTTGAGTATTCTTTTATTTTTTCTTGTGTTATTTTTTCTAAACTATCTATTGCTTTAAATTTTTCTCTGTTTTTTAATATGTATATTTCTTGTTCATTTTTTGTATATTTTTCTATATAGCCTCTTTCTATTAAATTTGATAATTCTTCTTTTATTAATTTTTCATCTGGTATAAATTCATTTTTTAATAAAAATTGGTTTAATATTGGATTATATTTTTCTTCAAAATCTTCTTTTTTTACTATTTCTTCTTCATTTATTTTTTTTAATATTATTAATGTCATTACTATATAAAATATTGCCATGACATATAATATTATATTTTCTACTATTTTATTTATTGGCATTATTATATTTATTATTGAAAAAATTATACTTACTAAAATTATTATTAATGCTAATTTTCCTATTTCTTTTTTATTTTCTTTTTTTACTTTAAAATTAATTTTCATTTTTTTACCTTCTTTTTTTATTTATTTGTAATTTTATAGTTTTATAATTTTTTTATTTATTTTTAATTTTTTTATTATTTATTTTTCTTGTATTATTAATTTTTTATTTATAAATTAACTAAATTATAATTAATATTTAATTCATCAAATATTTCTTTTTCTCTTTCTGTACATGTTAATAAAATTATTTGTCTGTTTTTATATTCTTCACTTAAATATTTTAACATATTTTTTAATCTTTCTGTATCAAAATATGCAAATGCTTCATCTAATATTATTGGCATTTTTTCTTCTGATAAATCTTCTACCATTGATAATCTTAATGATAAATATAATTGGTCTATTGTCCCTATACTTAATCTATTTGCTTCTATATAATTTCCATTTTCTAATTCTACTACTAATCCATTTTCGTCATATAAGTTTACATGTTTATATTTCCCATCTGTTATCTTTGATATATTTCTAGATAAATTGTCTGTAAACTTAGGGGTAACTGTATTTTTCATTTTTTCATATGCTCGGCTTAAAACTACTTTTGCTAATATCATACTTTTTTCTAATTTTTTCAGGTTTACTTTTTGTTCGTTATTGTAAACTAATTCTTCTTCTATTTTTGATAGATTATCTAATTTTGGTTCTATATTTTCTTTATCAATTTCTAATTCGTGTAATTTTATTTTTTTGTTATTTATTTCATTTTGCATTTTTTCTAATTCATAATTTATATTTTCTGAATTAATTAAATTATTTAATTTATTATTTTCTATTTTATTAAAATAATTATTTTTTATTTTTTCTTTTTCTAAATTTATTTTTAAATTATAATTATTTTTTAATTTATTTATTTCTTCATTTAATTCATTATTATTTTTTTCTAATAAATTATTTTCATTTAAATAATTATTTTTTTCTAAATTTATTTTTTCTTCTATTTTTTTATTATTTTTTTCTTCTATTTTTATTTTTTTATTTTTATTTTTTAAATAAATTATTGAAAAAATTAAAACCGTTGGGACTGTAAGAAGAAAAATATATTTTATTATATTATTTTTTATTAAAATAAATTGTAAAATATTTATTATTAAAATTAAAATAAATATTATTATTAATTTATTTTTTATTTTTTTATTTTTTATTTTTAATTCATTTAATTTATTTTTATTTTTTTCTATTATTTTTTTATTTTCATTTTCTATTTTATTTATTTCTATTTTATTATTATTTATTTTTTCTTCATTTTTATTTTTTATATTTTCTTTTATTTTTATTTTTTCATTTTCTATTTTTTCATTTTCATTTATTTTTTTTATTTCTTTTTCTAATTCATTTTCTATTTCTAAATTTGAAATTTCTTCCAATAAATTATTTTTATTTTCTTCTATTTCGTATTTTAAATTTTTATATTTTTCTAATTCACTTTTTTCTTCTTCTAAATTTTCTATTTTCCTTTCAATTATATTTATTGGCTTTTCCCTAGACTTTTGGCTACCTATTTCTTCTAATTGTCTTCTATTTATTCTATCTATTGCTCTTTTGTATGAGACATTGTCATCTCCTGTTCCTACTAAGTTTGCTATTTTTTGTATTAAAATATTTGTTTCTGTTTTTTCTAATTTTACTTCTTGTTGGTTTGCTACTATTGTTGATAAAAATAATTCTTCATCTATTTTTGTTTGGTCATAAAAAAATTCATTTCCTTTTGATTTATCTATATTAAATTGTTTTGATATATCTTCTTTTTTTTCATTAAATATTTTTGGATTTTTCTTTTTAAAATCCCTATATACTTCATATTTTTCTTTATTATCTAATTCATATTCTATTTTCCCTGAAAATTCTTCTTCTGACCAAGGTAGGTATTTGTCAAAGTCTGAATAGTCTTTTCCTTTTTTATTTTTTGATATTCCATAAAAACTATTTATTATAAATTTTAATAATGTTGATTTTCCTGCTTCATTTTTTCCATATATTATATTTATATTATCTTTTAATTCTATTTCTTTATTTTTTAATTTTCCATATGAATTTATTTTTAATTTATTTATTTTCAATGTTTCTCTCCTATTCCAAAGCCTCAAATCCTATTTCTATGGCTTTTTCTATTATTTGTATTTCATCTTCTTGTAAATCATTATTTTTTAATTTTTCTAACATTTCTGATGCAAATATGCCTTTTAGTGTTGTATTATTAGCTAATTTTTCAAGATTGTAATTTATTTTTGTATGGTCTTTTATTTTTATAATTCTCTCGTTTTTTGTAAATTTATATAATTCATATCTATCTATTTCAAAATTTCTTTTTCCTATTAATATTATTTTGGCAAATTGAGCTTCTCTTATTTCTAATTCATTTATTTTTTCTATTAATTCATCTTTTGATATTATTTCTGTTACATCTAAATTTATTTCTATAAATTCTGTTTCATTTAATGGAATAAATTCTAAGTTTATTTTATTTTTTTCAATTTCACCTACTATCATTCCATGTTCCCCTAGTTCATCAAATCCTAATGCTATTGTTGAACCTGGATATACTATATTTTGGTTTTCATATGTATTATAGTCTAATTTATGTATATGACCTGTCGCTACATAATCAAATCCTTTTTCTTCTAATAATTTTCTTGGTATTGAATTATATTGTTTTTCTTCAATATTTGCTCCTGATATTGTGCTATGTATAACTAATATATTTAATTTATTTTTATTTTCTATTTCAAAATTTTCTATTCCGCAATCTGTACAATAAAAGTCATCAAATCCAAATCCATATATATCTACTTCTGGTAATTCTATTTTTTCTATTTTTGAATTAAATATTTTTACATTTTCATTCCAATTAAATTTATTGTAATATGAATTTTTTATATATGGATCATGGTTTCCTGGACTTATAAATATTTTTGTTTCTGGTATTTCTTTAAATAAATTGTTAATATATTCTATTGTTGATTGTCTTATATATTGATGTTCATATAAATCTCCTGATATAAATAAATATTTTATACTATTTTGTTTTATATATTCTATTACTTTTTTAAATACTTTTCTTTGCTCTAGCCTTTTTAAATCTCCAAATGTTTCTCTATCTGATAAATTTATAAATGGGCTATCAAAATGTATATCTGCTATGTGTACAAACTTCATTTGTTTTCTCCTTTTATATTTTATATTTTGTTTTTATATTTTATTATATTTTTTAGATTTTTTCAATAGATTAGCGAAAATATTTTTGCCTAATTTTACATGTTATTTCTTTAATTTCATATAAGCAAAAAAATAAGATTTTACAATTTAAATAGTAAAACCTTATTTTTAATTTTATTATGAAAACTATTTTTATATAATCTCACATATTACTCTTCATCTACTGTACCAAATAATTCATCAAATTTTGCTTCTAATTCTTTTTGTAAATCATATGTATCGTCATCATCTTCTATCTGTGGCAATATTGGTGCTTCTTCTTTTTCTTCTTCATCAAATGTTGATAAATCTAATGTATTTGTAGTTTCTTCTTTTTTGTTTACTTCTTTTTCATTATTGCTATTTTCTTCTTTATTTGTTTTTTCTGTTTCTATATCATCAAATAAATCATCTAATGATTCTACTTTTAAATTTTCGGCCTTTTTTTCTTTATCTTCTTCTGGCACATATGGATTATATGGGTTATATTTTCTCCATACTCCTCTGTCTATTTCTGGTATATCATTATGACTTATTGCATATGCTGCTAATTTTTTTGCCATCGGATGTTTAAAGTAATAGAATTTTTGTGCTTTTACTGGTTTTATACCTTTTTCGTAAATTATACATAAGTCATTATCCATTCTTCTTAATTCATCTGGTGTCATTAATGCTCTTGCCATAACTTGGTCTGATACACTTTTTCCTGTTTTCCAGTTTTGCCTATCTCTATTTACTGATATACTGTCTCTTTCAATTGTCTTTTCTCCTAAGGCTTTTGAAAAATATTCAACTGTTTTATATGAGTTACTTCCCAAGAATACGTGTGTATCACAGTTACCCATTATTGTTTCATATGATTTTTCATATACTGCTTCTAATTGGTCTATATTTTGTAATATTACACTAAATGATATTCCTCTACTTCTTGATGTTGATATTTTTTTATCAAAGTCTGGTATTTTACCTATATTTGCAAACTCGTCTAATATGAAATATACTGGTTCTTTAAGTCTTCCACCATTTCTATCTGCATAGTCATATAATTGTTGTATCATTTGTGAGAAAAATATTGTTAGTAAAAAGTCATATGCTGTATGTGTATCTGATGATATTACATATACTGCTGTTTTTTTACTTCCTATTTCTTCAAAATCTATTGTATCTGTTGATGTTAATTCTGCTATTTCTTTTGAGTCAAATTTTCCTAATTTTGATTGTAATGAACTTAGGATTGAACCATATGTTTTTTCTGGTGCTATTTCTATTGATTTATAATACATTCTTGCTGGATGGTCATATGGTAATTGTCCAATTAGTTCTGAAAGTAAGTTACTTCCACCTTTGTTATTTGCTGCTCTTACTAATTCTGCACAACTTGCTAAGTTTTGTTCTTCATCTGGTCTTGTTGCTATTAAATAATATATTAATGCTTTTAATAACATCTCTGCCATATCATCCCAGTATGGGTCATTACTTCCACCTTCTGATTTTTGACCTTTAACTACTGTATTTGCTATTACATCTACATCTAGTTCTGATGATACGTGCATTAATGGGTTATATCCATCACTATTTTGTGGTCTAACTAAGTTTAATACTTTTATATCATAACCATGTTCTTTTAAGTATCCTGCTGTTTTATCATATAATTCACCTTTTGGGTCTGTAAATACATATGAACCTAACATTTGATATGCATTTGGTATTGAATATGATGCAGATTTACCAGAACCTGAACCGTCCAACTACCAATACATTGACATTTCCTCTTTTATCTACTGGCAAATAATTGTCTTCTGCCAAGATTATTCCTTTATTTTTGCTTAAAATTCTGTATTGCTCTCCTCTTTGGCTCCAATCACTTGAACCATGTTCTATATCTGAAAATTCATTTTTAGGTGCTGACCTAAATATTCCTACAAAGAAAAACAATGCATAGAAAATTGATACAACTATTAATGCAGAAAAATAATCTCCAACTGCTCCTTCTGAAAATACACTTCCAAATGCTGAAAGCGGATTTGTAATAGATTTGCCAAAAGTCATTAAAAATGTTTCTATATCAAAAGTTCCATTTGCACTTGCTACAAATTTACTATGTGCAAAAGGCGCAATTAATACTATGGCTATGAAGAGCCATAGTATTGCAAAAATTAAAAAATATTTTCTATTCCTTCTAAATGCTCCCTCTATTTTATAATTCATAGAACTCACCTACTCTTTTGTATTATATTGTCTTTTCTTCTTCAATAACTGTTGTTTTACCTTGCTCTTTTTGAGCTTTATATGCATTTTTATAGCTTTCTAAATCTTTTGCTTTTACTTCTTTTCCATTTACTATACGTTTTGCTTCTTTAACTTGTCCTTGTGCATTAATGTCTATAATATTTTCATTTTCTTCAACTTTTGCACTCATAAATGAATTTTGAATTGCTTTTTCAAGAGCTCCATTATTTTCGTCAATTAAACCTCTTTCATTTTCTTTTTGTTTTGCAAACATATAGCAATTAATACTGTAATTATTATTTTTGCTATTTTGCTGTACGTTCGGATTTTCCATTAAAAAATTCCTCCTTAATTATCTTTTTTGTCTCTGACTTCAAAGGCAAAATAAGACTTATATGGTTTTAATTTACATTTTCCTTTAACTTCATTTGTTTTTTCATCATAATATAAAACTGGTTTTACTTCTTCTGTTGTT
This sequence comes from uncultured Clostridia bacterium, assembly GCA_944387495.1. Lineage (GTDB taxonomy): Bacteria > Bacillota > Clostridia > TANB77 > CAG-508 > CAG-269. The sequence continues at coordinate 28,716 of CALXFD010000014.1, forward strand.
TCTGGGTCTATAATGCATATAGGCCTTTTTAAATTAGGTGTATACCTAAAATCTTTATATTCTGTTTTTTCTTCTGAATATAAACTATTAAATTTTAATGGCATTGGTTTTTTACTAATTGATATCTTGTCATCGTCTAAAATTGCCATATTTACTACTACTCTATCTTTTGCAAATGATAATATTACTAAATCATCTTGATTGTCTGATGGATTGTCAACATAAAAAGTCTTTTTAGTCATATTTTCCCCTGTTAATTCTTCTGAAAAATCTAATCTTTGCACCGTATAACTTGGAGAATCTTTTAAAAATTCTTTTTCTGTTTTGTTTATTTGGTATATTACTGTACTCACACCTTTTGGGTCTGTAATACTAAAATGCTTTCCTTGCCATGTCTCCATCATTTTTATTACACCTCATTTCTATGTTATTTAATCCATAGTTTATCCTTAGTTAAAGATATCACACTATTAATTTTACCCTATTTTCTAGGGATTGTCAATACTTTTGAATTATGTATACTAAACATTTTATTCATTTTTGATAATATTTTAATCAAGTATTTGAGAAAAGGTCTCATTCAAAAGATTCTATACTATTCCATAAATTTTGCTCAATTGACAAAATCTTCATAATATTGTAAAATAAAGGTAATGTTTAATTTTTTATATAAGGGGTGTATTTTGGAATCAAATATAAACAATAAATATAGTTCACAAGAGATAGCACGAATAATTGATAACGGAATTAAAAAAAGTGAGATAAGAAAGTTTTTTATACAGCCAGGTAATTTGCCATATAATGAAGTAAAAAAAATGCAAGCAGAATTTTGTAGATTTATTGGATTTTGTATTTTATTTAGAAATACTCAAAATGTTGAAAAATATATGCTAATAAAAAACAAAAAAGAGCAAATTGATTATATAAAATTAGAAATTATGAATAGATTAGGAATTCTTCCAAGTGAAGTAGATGAAAGAAAAGAAGAAGTAAGATTATATGCTTTAAATAATTTTAAAAGGTACGGATTTGTATTTCATGCAGGTAATAGTAATATAATTAAAATGGTGAAGATAATGAAAGTGTTTAAATATAAAAATATAAAATTAACCAAAAAATATAACAAAGCAAATTTTGTTACTCATTCTGGAACATTTCACGTAGATGATGTAATCTCAACTATATTCCTAAGTAAAATTTTCAAAAAAATAAATTTAATTAGAATTCCAAGTATGGATAATAGAAATACAAATAATAAGTTGGTTTTCGATATAGGATTAGGAAAATTTGATCATCACCAAAAGAATAGAAATGGCAAAAGAGAAAATGGCATTTACTATTCATCTATTGGTTTGCTATGGAAAAAATATGGTAAAGAATATTTAAAAAATATAAATGCTAAAAATATAGACAAAGTTTATGAATATATGGATAAAGAATTGATTCAATATATAGATGCAACAGACAATATGCAAATGGAATATTTAAAAAGTAAAACATCACCTGATTTTGTTAAATTATACAATCCAGAATGGAATGAAAATGTAACAGAAGAAGAAGGGTTTATTCGTGCTTTAAAATCAGCAGATGAATTTTGGAATATATACATTAAACATGCTATTGCCGAGGTTGAAGCAATTGAAATAATTGTAAAAAGAGCCAATGAAACAAATGAACACTATGTTATATTTGATAAAGAATTACCATACAGAAAAGCCATTAACTTGTTAAAAAATAGAAATATTAAATATCTAATATTCAAGTCAAAAAGAAAATGTTATGATATTAGAATAATCGACAAAGAAATAGAGTTTAAAAAAGAAATTGTTATAAATGATATTAAACAAGCAAGAATCTTGTCTAATATTAGTGATTTATTGTATGTGGATACTCTCGGAAAATTATGTTGTACTAAAACATTAAATTCAGCAATTAATCTAGTAAAATATAATGATAAAAAACAAATTGATTAACGAGGTAATAAAATGGAAATTTAAGAGGGGTAGATAAAGAGCAAAGTTTTAAGTATATTAGAAATGAAAGTGAAGAAGAAAATATAGATTTTTTCATGGAAAAAAATCCTAATGAAAATTATGGAGCTAAGCCACCAATATATGGAAAAATAAGGAACAACAAAAATACTGAGTTAGAGTTGTAATTTATATTGATTTAGTTCTTACATTTTCTGAATATACTTTTGTCAGTAGCTTGAAAAATCCTTTTATAATATTATATAAAAGGATTCTTGTTATTTTTATTATACTTTATTACTATTTCTTGGGTTAAAATTTGAGACTTCTTTTAATTTTTTATATATTTCCACTTCTTCATCAGATATTTTCTTAGGAACCATTATTTTTACTTCTGCTACTAAATCTCCTTTTGAGCCATTTCCTATTTTATAACCTTTTCCTGGAATTCTAATTTTTTCTCCACTTTCTATTCCTTGTGGGATATATACTTTTGTTTCATCTTCAATTGAGTCCACATTTACTCTTGTACCTAATGCTGCTTCCCATGGTGTTATCATTAAATCTGTATATAGGTCATAACCTTTTAATTTGAATTTTTTGTCATCCTGAATATTTATTTTAATAAACAAATCTCCATTTTTAGCTCCATTTTTTCCTGGTTTTCCTTGTCCTATTAATCTTATTTTTTCTCCATTTCTAATTCCTTCTGGTACAGAAACTGTAAATGTTTTCATATTTCCTTCAACTGTTCTTAATGATAGCTTTTTTTCTAGTCCAAAATAAGCATCATATAAACTAATATTTATTTCTGTTTCAACATTTTCTCCTTTTACAGGGGCTTCTTTTGTCTTTTCTTTATCTATTTTTTGAGCTACATTTCCAAAAAACATTTTTACTATTGATTCTTTTCCATTAGGTTTAAAAGTTCTTTTAGTTAAATTATGAGCATTCCATATTCTGTCATATTTTCTTTTTGCTGATGGTTCTGATAATGTTCGATATGCTTCATTTATATCTTTTATTCTCTCTTCTGCTAAATTATCTCCTATATTTACATCTGGATGATATTTCTTTGCTGCTGTTCTATATGCATTTTTTATTTCTTCTAATGATACTCTACTTGTTTCTAATCCTAATATTTTGTAATAATCTTTAAACACCATTTTGACATCCTCCCCTAACTTAGGTGTTTATATTATATCATATAATTCCAAAAAATCTAGTATTTAGTTCGAAAAAATGAGAAAATAGTTGTTAAATTAACAACTATTTTCTTATTATTCCTCTGCTAATTTTAATAGAGTATCTAAAAGTTCATCATATTTTATTCCTACACTTTCAAATAATTTAGGATACATACTAATATTTGTGAATCCTGGCATTGTATTTATTTCATTTATATAAATTTTATTAGTATCTTTTTCTACAAAGAAATCTACCCTTGACAAGCCTCTTCCATCTATTGCTTTAAAAGCTTTTATCGCTTGTTTTCTAATTTCTTCTGCTATTTTTTCTGGAATATCTGCTGGTATTACTGTTCTTGATTTTGAATTTTTATATTTAGCATCAAAACTATAAAATTCATCTGCTGCTTTTATTTCTCCTACATTTGATGCTATTACTTCTTCATTTCCTAATACTGCACATTCTACTTCTTTTCCTTCAATTCCCTCTTCTATTAATACTTTTGTATCAAATTTTGCTGCATATCTTATATTTTCTGCTAACTGCTCTTCATTTTCTGCCTTTTTTATTCCTACACTTGAACCTGAGTTTGATGGTTTTACAAACATTGGGAATTTTAATTGAGTAGTTATAGTTTTTACTACTTCTTTCATTTCCATTGTTTTTTCATCAAAGTTTTTATCTACATATACATATTTTTCATTTACTACTTTTAAATATACATATTTTGCTTGGTTTATATTTGCTCTATCAAATATTATTTTTGTATATGCTTTGTCCATTCCTACACTTGATGCAAGTACTCCACATCCTACATATTTTATATTTAGTAATTTTAGTAAGCCTTGGATTGTACCATCTTCTCCATATAGTCCATGTAATACTGGAAAAACAATATCTAATTTTTTTAAGTACTCTACTATATTATCTATTTTTGTCTTACTTTTTATTTCTCCTCCAAATTCTACTTCATCTTCTTGTTTGCTTTCATACCAAATTCCTTTTTTATCTATATATATTGGTTCAATTTTATATGTATTTGTATCTATATTTTTCATCACTGATTTAGCTGATTGTACAGATACTTCGTTTTCTGTTGACATCCCACCAAATATTACACCTACTTTTTTCTTCTCTTCCATTTTATATCATTCCTTTCATTAGTTTTTATTAATATATATTCATTTATTTTTCATTTAGAATTGTTTTTATTTGAACCGCTAATTTATAAAATTGCATTCCATTTGATGCTTTAAATAATATTACATCTTGTGGCTCTACGATTTTTTCTAATAAATTAAGTATATCTTCCTTATTTTCAAAATAATAAATATTTTCTGGCTTCATTCCTTGATTTTTAGCAGTTTCTATTATATTTTTAGAATTTTCACCAGAGCAAATTAATATATCTATATTATTTTTTACAACCTCTTCTCCTACTTTTTTATGCAATTCTTCTGAAAATTCACCTAATTCAAACATATCACCTAAAACTGCTATTTTTCTATTTGCTTTTATTTCTGATATATATTTTAATGTCATTTTCATTGATTCATAGCTTGCATTATATGCATCATTTATAACTTTTATTCCATCTTTTAATTCTTCTATATCCATTCTGTTTTTTGTTAATTCAAATTTTTCTATTCCATCAACTATTTTTTCATTTTCTATTTCTAATGCTTTCCCTACGCAAATTGAACATAAACTATTTAATACAAAATGTTCTCCACCTACTGGAACTTTAATTTTAAAATCTTTTCCATCTATATTGGTAGAAAACTCACTATATTCTTCATATAGCTTAACATTTTGAGCCATTATATCACTTTTGTTTTCTATTCCAAATGTAATTATTTTATATTTATCTTTATTTTCTTCATACCATTTATGTAGTAAATCATTATCATTATTTATAACTACTATTGGATTTTTAGTTCCTTCTAATATTTCTAATTTTGCTTTCAAAATATTTTCTCTTGAACCTAAATTTCCTATATGTGATGTTCCTATATTTGTTATTACACAGATTGTTGGTTTTGCAATATGTGTTAATAAGCTAATTTCTCCAAAATGATTCATTCCCATTTCTAAAACCATTGCATTTTCTTCTTTTAATCTTAAAACAGTAAATGGTAAACCTATATTATTGTTATTATTTCCTTCTGTTTTTAAAGTATTGTATTTTTCTTTCACTACATTTGCAACTATATCTTTTGTGCTTGTCTTTCCTACACTTCCTGTAATTGCAACTACTGGTATATCATATAATTCTCTTTTGAATTTTGCAATTCTATATAAAGTTTCTAAAACATCTTTAACTTCTATTATTGTTTTTCCTTCAAATTTAGATAAATCTTCTTTTTCGAAATCAATATCTTGTACAATGACTGCTTTTGCACCCTTTTCTAAGGCTTCTTTCCAGAATAAATTTCCATCAAAATTTTGTCCTTTTATTGCTATATATATATCGCCTTCTTTTATTAATCTTGTATCTTTACAAAAATTTTCACATATTAAATTTTCGTCTCCCATTATTAACTTTGCTTTTGCTAAATTTATAATATCTTTTACTTTTATATTTTTCATAAAAAAACCTTCCTTTTTTCTAATTATATGTATAACACATTTATTTATTCTCTTTTGCTATCACATTTTGTTATATTATCTAAACTTTTACTTTACTAATTCTCTATGCCTCATATCTATAATTAATTATATATTTATAAAAATTTTTGTCCCATATACATATCATTTGCTTTTAGCATTTCTAGTATATCATGTTTATTTTTAAATTTCCACTTATTTATAAAACAAATTTTGTCGTATTTGTCATATTATTTTAATATTTTAAACCAATAGAAAAAAGATTTTAGCCAAAAAACTAAAATCTTTTCACAACCTTTTAAATAAAAACATTGTCACTACTTATTTTCAACAGCCCTATTTGCTATTTCTATTGCTTTTGTAACAATATTACCACAATCCTTAGAAGATACATTTCCCCAGCTGCCTCCATCTCTTTTTACTTGTTCATATACTCCTAATTCTCTTGCTATTTCTTCTCTTAAATTTTGAGAGATTAATTTACTATTTTTAGACATAAGAGCCTCCTTTTAATCTTTTTAAACTTATTTCTAAGTTATACTATTATTATTAACTTTTTTATTATTTTTATTATTAAAAATAATTCTTAAAATATTAATATTTTCCAAATTCAACTTAAATTTCCACTAAATTATTCTTTTCAAAAGTAATACAAAACATCTTCAATTTTACGACAATTTATGATATAATATCTATTGAAAATAACAAAAGGAGTAAAATATGAAAACAGAAAATATTACTAGCGAAAAAAAAGAGTTAAATGATTATGAGAATAACATTAAAAATGAAGATAAAAGAGAATTTCATCCAGTAGAAAACTATGATATAAACTCTACACCTAAGGGACATAAGGTTTTAAAAATAGTAGGAATAATTTTATTAACAATATTTATTTTATTAATTCTTGCTTTTTCAATTTTCACAATTATAAACTACAACAACAAAAAAATAATATCAGGCGTCTACATTAAAAACATAGATGTTTCAAACCTAACAGCCGAAGAAGCAAAAGAAAAAGTTACAAATTATATAAATGACAATCTACCAGAAAATATAAGCCTAAAACATAATGATTATGAAACTTCTATTCCACTTTCTTCATTAAATGTTCAATTTGATGTAGATACTGCTGTAAATTCAGCAATACAAATTGGAAAAGAGCAAAATATATTTATGAACAGTATTACTGCATTAGGCACACTTTTTAAACATAAAAACATTGATATCAATATAACTCTTGATGAAGAACAATTGACAAAATCTCTTGATGATATCTCTTCTAAATTGCCTGATACTGTAATACAAAGTGGATATTACATAGATGGTAATAATTTAATAATTACAAAAGGTAAAGATGGAAATGTTGTTAATATAAACCAAATGGTTAGTCTTATAAAAAATGGAATATCTAATTTAACTTTAAAAGATAGAGTTCTAAATATAAGTACACAAATAAAATATCCATCAGAAATTAATATAGATAAAATATATGAAGAAATCTATAAAGAGCCAGTTGATGCATATTATACTCAAAATCCATATACTGTATATCCAAGTGAAAGTGGAATGGATTTTGCAATTTCAATTGATGAAGCAAAAGCTATGCTTGAAGAAGAAAAAGATGAATATGTTGTTCCTTTAAAAATATTATACCCAAATGTTACTACAAATATGATTGGAACAGAAGCTTTTCCAGACTTACTTTCTAGCTATTCTACTCGTTATAATGCTTATGATAGAGATAGAACTACTAACTTACAATTGGCAGCTAATAAAATTAATGGCACTGTTTTAATGCCTGGCGAAACTTTTTCTTACAACCAAGTAGTAGGAGAAAGGACTATTGCAGCAGGATATAAAGAAGCTCCTATTTATGTAAGTGGTGAAGTTGTTGATGGTCTAGGTGGTGGTATTTGCCAAATTACTTCAACATTATATAATGCTGTATTATATGCAAATTTAGAAATTGTTGAAAGAAGTAACCATCAATTTGTACCTTCTTATGTTACTGCAAGTAGAGATGCAACTGTTGTATATGGCTCAATAGATTTTAAGTTTAAAAATAATAGAGATTATCCTATTAAAATAATGTGTAGTGTATCTGGTGGAATTGCTAATTTCCAAATTTTTGGATTAAAAACAGATAATGAATATGAAGTTGAAATTTCTTCATATGTTACTGGTTCTACTGCTAATGAAACATATTCAGAGGCATATAGAATTTTAAAACAAAATGGGCAAGTCGTTGGAAGTGAGCTTTTATCAAGGGATATATACAAAAAACATTAATATTTCAAACTTATTTAGCTTAGCTAAAATTTCAAATCAATTTTAGCTAAGCTTTTTATTTTGTGCTTTTATTTAATAAGTTATGCTTTCTTTCCACATTTTAAAATTAACTAACCACAGTTCCTTCTCCTGTATTTGTTATTATTAAAATATCTTCTTCCCTACCATTTTCAGCATTTATATATACTAAAAATTCTTTATCATCTACTTTTCCTTTAAATTCATAACATAAAATTTCAGTTTGCCATTCAGTAGGAATTATTGCAAGCCTTTGGGTTTCTATTTGCAAATTTTTATTTAGATTTTTCTTTGCTTCTTCACCACTTATTTTTACATTTGATACATTTCTTTGTGTATGGTTATTCAAATATCCTGTTGTTTCAATTCCCATAATTTCACCATTATCTAATGCTACTTTTACTTTTATTAAATCTGGATATGCTATAACACCATCTTGCGTATAAGCACAATTTACAGTCATTACTCCTTCTTGTTTTAAATAATATGTTTCTTGCATATTGTTAAATCCTTTTTGTTCTAAAAATTCTTTTGCTTTTTTTAGTGCTTCCTCTTGTGATATAATTTCAGAATTGATTTGTCTATTAGTGTTCATATAAATTATATGCCCACCTTTTTTTGAAATTGATATATTTATATTTTCATCATTTTTATTTGTTATTGAAAAGTCAAATGCTGGTATTGTTGCATTTTCTGATAATCCTAAATTTGCAATTTCTTTTATACTATCATTTCCAACAAAATCTTGTGCAATTTGCTTTGCTTTTTCTTCATTTATATCATCTCCTGTTAATCCTTTCTTTTCTTGGCTTGTTAAATGTTCTGAAAATGCTCCATCATATATTAAACCTGCATATTCATGAAAATTTTCTTCTAAATTACTAAAACTTTCTTTTGAAATATTATCAACTTGTTGTGCAAAAGCTTCTGTTCCTTTTTCTGTTAGCTCTCCCCACTTAAATCTTCCATTATTTAAATCTTCTGATAATTGGTTTAATGTATTTTCTAATTCTACACTATATCCATGCAATTCTTCTAAATTTGTTAAATCTTCTTGTGTTAAATCTTCATCATATATATTTTTTCTTGATAGAGAATAACTATAATCACTAACCTGGTTTAAAAATTTTTCTGTATTTTCTAGTTCTTGGCTTTCTATTGGAAGCATACTTAAATAACTTTGCGCTAAATTAGCTTCTCTCCATAAATTTGTTAATGTTTCTGCTCCATGTTCAGATGTTGTTGATATTAATGATTTTGCTAAATATGTTTCAACATTTTGTACATAATCTACTAATTCAAAAAAAGCCATATTATATGAGTTTTCAGATGCTTGTCTATATTCTGTTTGTTTTTTATATAAAATCACTCCTAAAATGGCTACTATTATTAATAAAACACATATAATACTTAACATATGCCCTTTTTTCAATCTATTTTTCCAGTCTATTAATTTATTCATCTTAAAGAACCTTCCTTCCATATATTTAAATTTTATTTGCAAAATCTATGTTTTCCTATTGTTTTTACATGTGGTCTAGACCATATCCATTTATTTGTTGCTGTATCTGGATTAAAATAATATATACATCCACCTGTTGGATCCCATCCATTCATAGCATCTCTTGCTGCTTTATATACAGTAGAATCTTCTGCTATTGGCTGGTTTATTTGTCCATCTGCAACTGCTGTAAATGCTCCTGATTGATATATAACTCCTGCAATTGTATTAGGGAATTGAGAGCTTTTTACTCTATTTAAAATAACTGCTCCAACAGCAACTTGTCCTTCATATGGTTCTCCTCTTGCTTCACCATTTATAGCTCTTGCCATTAATTGTATATCAGATGTATTAGAGCTTGATGCATAACTAATATTTGTTTTTGTATTATTTAATAATAAAAATATTATCAAAATTGTAGATATTAATAATATACTTATTAATAAATTCTTAAATAATCTTTTCATATTTTTCTCCTTTTTTATTTAATTAAGTTTTTATTATTTGTTTCAAATTTCAATTTTTAGAAATATTATATAATTATTAATATTTTTTATATTATTTTTTACTTTTTTCTTAATTTTTATTCCATATTTTGAAATTTTATATTTATTATGGTAAAATATACAAAAAAACAAGGAGAAATTTTTTAAAATGAAAATTTTAATTTTTTATGCATCATATGGTGGAGGACATCTAAATGCTGCTAAATCAATAAATGAATACCTTTTAGCTAATTACAAAAATAACGAACTTGATGTTGAATTAATAGACTGTATGAAATATGTTAATAAAACAATAGAAAAAGTTACAACAGCTGCATATAGAGAAATGGCAAAAAAGATGCCTTGGGCTTGGGGAAGAATTTATTCAGATTCTCAAAAAGGTCCTCTTGCACATATTAGTTCTAGGTCTAATAAAATTTTGGCTATTAAATTATTACGATTATTAAGAGAAAAAAATCCAGATTTAATAATATCTACACATCCTTTTGGAAGCCAAATGTGTAGTTACTTAAAAAGAAAAGGGAAAATTAATAGTAAAATTGCAACAATAATGACAGATTTTGCACCACATGACCAATGGCTTGTTGGTTCTGATTTTACAGATTATTATTTTGTTGCACATGATAAAATGAAACAATATCTAATTTCAAAAAATATTGAAGAAAATAAAATTTTTGCTACTGGAATTCCACTTTCTAATAGATTTTTACAAAAATATAATAGAACTGACGTTTTAAAAGATTTTAATTTAGAAGACAATAAAATAAATATTTTATTTTTTGGCGGTGGAGAATTTGGATTAGGCAAAACGAGAACTTTTGAATTATTTGATATTTTTACAAAATTTATTACTGAAAATGAGCAAAAGTTCCAAATGATTGCTATTGCCGGTAAAAATATAAAAATGAAATCTGCTTTTGAAGAAATTGTATATAAATATAATTCCAAAAATATTAAAATATTAGAATTTACAAATAAAGTTCCTGAACTTATGAGTATTTCTAATTTAGTTGTTACAAAACCTGGTGGAATGACTACTACTGAAAGCTTAGCTTCACATTTACCTATGGTAGTAATTAATCCAATCCCTGGTCAAGAAGAAGAAAATGCAGAATTTTTAGAACAAAATGGTATAGCCATTTGGCTTAAAAAAAATGATAATGCTTGGGAAATTTTAAATGATTTATTTGCTCATCCTAATAAATTAGAAGAAATGAAAAATAATACTAAAAAACTTGCTAAGCCTTATTCTACTAAAACTATTTGTGATATTTTAATAGAAAATTTAAAATAAACTTAATTAAATAATAAATATTAAAAGAAATTAGACTTGATTATATATTTTTAATTTACAATAAATAATGGAAGGTGTTATAAAAAATACCTTCCATTCATTTTTTAAATTTCATGTCTTCCTTCTAATGCTTTTGTTAATGTTATTTCGTCTGTATATTCTAAATCTCCTCCAACAGGAATACCATGAGCAATTCTAGTTACTTTAACACCTAATGGTTTTATTAACTTTGATAAATACATTGCTGTGGCTTCTCCTTCTACTCTTGGGTTTGTAGCTAATATTACTTCTTTTACAGTGCCTTCCATTAATCTAGAAAGTAATTCTTTTATTTTTATATCATCAGGTCCTACTCCATTCATAGGAGAAATTGAACCATGTAAAACATGATATACTCCTTTAAATTCATGTGTTTTTTCCATCGCTATTATATCTCTTACATCTTCTACAACACATATTAAAGATTGGTCTCTTTTTGGGTTACTACATATTGGGCATGGGTCTGTATCTGATATATTAAAACATTTGCTACAATATTTTAAATTCTTTTTTGCACTTATTATTGAATTTACAAATTCATTTGTTTCCTCTTCTGAACAATTTAACATATAAAAAGCTAATCTTGCTGCTGTTTTGTGTCCTATACTTGGTAATCTTTCAAAACTCTCTATTAATTTTTCTATTGATGGTGAATATAATGACATTTTTAACAATCCTTTCCTTTATATAATTAAAAAGACGTTTTCCAAAATCAAATTTATTTGGAAAACAACTTTTAATTACATTAGTCCTGGTATATTGAATTTTCCTAATTCTGCTGCTTGTGCACTATCAACTTTTCTTAATGCTTCATTTACACATGTTAAAATTAAATCTTCTAACATTTCTACATCGTCTGGGTCTACTACATCTTTTTTTATTTTTATCTCTTTTACCATTTTTTCTCCTGATACTTTTACACTTATTGCTCCTCCACCTGCTGTTGCTTCAAATTCTTTAACTGCTAATTCTTCTTGGCTTTTTTGCATATCTGCTTGCATTTTTTTAGCTTCTTTCATTAAATTATTGATATTCATTCCGCCAAATCCTCCCATTCCTGGGAATCCTCCTCTTTTTGCCATATTCTTTTCCTCCTTAATTTTTATTATTTTAATCTATTATATTAAATGGTATATCTGATTGATTTGCAAAATTTTCTAAATTTTGCTCTTTTGTTAATTTTACTTGGTTTTCATTACTACTTCCTGAAATGTATTTTATTTGCATTGGCTTTCCTGATGCCATTGATACTAGATTTGTTAATTCTCTAATATTTTCTTGTTTTTCTAATATCGTCTTTCCAAATGATGATAATCCTCCTGGAAATTCAATTCCTACTATCATATCATTTATTTGTGTTGCTTTGCTATTTATTAAATTTGTATATAATACTATTTTCCCATTTTGCTTCAAATTATCTACAATTTGTGGCCAAAATTCTTCAACTTTATTTGATGAAAAATTCATTTTTGGTTTTTGAGTTTTTGCATTATTGATTTTGCTTATAGGCTCTGTTGTCTTATTTACCGGATTTACTACTACACTCTGTGGTGCTGTACTTTGTGATGCATAAGTTTGTGTAGCATTATTTGCTACTAATTTACCAGATTTTAAATATTTTTCTATTTTATCAACTCTTTCTTCTAATGAACCTGAATTATCTGCTAATTTATTACATAACTTTATAATTCCTGCTTGAAACATTATTGTTTTTTGTGTTGACCATTTTAGATTATTTTCAATTTCTGATAATTCATATACTAAATTTACTAATCTTTCTTTTGTTACTTGTTTAGACAATTCTTCTATTTTTGCTTTTTCATCTTCACTATAAAGTTCTATTTTGTTACATGCCTTATATACTAAAATATCTTTTATATATTTTATTATTTCCCATATAAGATTTGTAACATCTTTTCCTTCATCTAGTACTTTATTTACACTTTCTAATGCATCATCTATATTATATTCAATAATTGCTCTTGTTATATCATGAACAAAAGTAATTTTAGGAATTCCAACTAAATCTTTTATTTTATCTTCATCAATTTTATTCTCTCCATCTTGAACACATCTTTCTAATATTGACAAAGCATCTCTCATTGCTCCTTCTGATAAAACAGCAATTATATTTAAAGCTCCTTCTGAAATTTCTATATCACTTTCTTTACATACAATTTTCAATCTTTTTATAATATCTTCATTTGAAATTCTTTTAAAATCAAATCTCTGACATCTAGATAAAATTGTTGCTGGCAATTTTTGTGGTTCAGTAGTTGCTAAAATAAATTTTACATGTTCTGGTGGCTCTTCCAATGTCTTTAATAAAGCATTAAATGCTCCTGTTGAAAGCATATGTACCTCATCTATTATATATACTCTGTATTTCGCCTTTGTAGGTAAAAAGTTTACCTCTTCTCTTATACTTCTTATATCTTCAACACTATTATTTGATGCTGCATCCATCTCTACAATATCTGTTAAAGAACCTGAAATTGCCCCTTTACATATTTCACATTCATTACATGGTTCACCATCTTTTGGATTTAAGCAATTTATTGCCCTTGCTAATATTTTAGCAGCAGATGTTTTACCAGTACCTCTTCCACCATTAAATAAATATGCATGTCCAACTCTATCTGCCATTATTTGATTTTTTAATGTTCTTGTTATATGTTCTTGCCCTACCATTTCAGAAAATGTTAATGGTCTAAATTTTCTATAAAGAGCTGTGTACCCCACTTTTATCACATCCTTTATATACTTAAAAAATGGCTGATATCTAATCTCTCTATGGAAAGTATTCCACATAAAGATATCTACTTATTGCTGCTTCCTCCCGGACCTGACAAGGTTCATAGGTCTTTATCGAAATACTCTCCATACAAAGATTAAATATCGACCATTTGTATTATATAATGATTTTTATATTTAATCAAGTATTATTTTTTATTATCTTCTAGTTTTTCTCTCTTTTAAAGATTATATTATCTAAATCTGTAATTTCTATTGATGTAGTTCCTTCATCTACAACATTACCTTCTGGTAATTGTAATTCTACATTTGCTTTATATTCTTTTCCACTTTGTGTTATTATTCTCAAATCAAAATTTAATTTTATTTTTAATTGTTCATTAGTAATTCCTGCTTTTTTTAATAATTGCATATGTTCTATTTCTTCATCATTTGACTTATATTCAGCAATATTATTATTAGCACATCTAAATGCTACAATTCCACCTTGATTAGAAATTTTCATATTTTTTAAATCTGATTTTACATCACTTATATATTCTATGCTATCTACTATATTTTCATCTTTATATCTAAAAATTGTATTTTGGTCTTCTGCATCTGGTTTATATATTTTAATATTTTCTTTATTTTGAGATTCTATATTAAAATGAGCAATTTTTATTGACTGTATAGTCTCTTGTTTTTCATATTGAGCATTTTTATCTATATATAAATATATATCATTAGTTTGATATATGTCAAAAGCCCATCTAGTATCTGTTGCAGTTTTATCTGCTCCCTCTTGTGAACTTACAATTGTAATTTTAGTTAACTCAAAAGGCATATTTGTCTCGCCTTCTACATTATATCTTAAAATTAACATTCCTACTATAAATAAAATTACTGCTATAATTACTATAATCATACATAAGTGAAAACTTTTTGTAGATGTTAATCTCTTTAATTTATCTATCATATATTCCCCCATACAAAATATTTTAATTTTTCACTTCTTTTGCTTCTTTTTTTATTTTTCTTAATTCTTTAAAAAAATCTTTTAAAATTTTTTCACAGTCTTGTTTCATTATTCCTGTTTCAACTTCTACATTATGATTAAAAGTATAATCTTTAAATAAATTTAAAACAGAACCTGCTGCACCTGTTTTTTCATCCATTGTACCTATATATATTTTTTTGATTCTTGAATTTATGATTGCACCTGCACACATAGAACATGGTTCCAAAGTAACATACATTTCGCAATCTAATAATCTCCATGAATCTAGTTTTTTACTTGCTTTTTTTATTGCTATTATTTCTGCATGCTCAGTAGTGTCTTTTTTTGTTTCTTTTAAATTATGTCCTCTTGCGATAATTTTTCCATCTTTTACTATTACACAGCCAACAGGTATTTCTAACTTTTCATATGCTTTTTTTGCTTCTTTTAAGGCTTCTTTCATAAATTTTTCTGGCATTTTATTTAAACTTCCTATTTATTCTAAATTTTGGTGTGTCCAGAGGGACTCGAACCCCCATCGGTCGCTTAGGAGGCGACTGCTCTATCCTGCTGAGCTATGGGCACATATGTAATTCTTACTTTTTTCTATTAAAAGTTGCCAAAATTATTATAACATAATTATCTACTAAAAAGCAATATTTTAATTTCTTTTATTAAATTGAGCTATTGACAGCCTCTGGTATAATATAAAAGGTGATAAAAATGCAAAAAATATTAAGTCATATGAGAAAAGCAATTGAAGAATATAAAATGCTCGATGAAGGCGATAAAATAGCGGTATGCCTTTCTGGTGGTAAAGATTCTATTACAATGTTATATGCTTTTAAAAATTTACAAATCTTTTACCCTAAAAAATTTGAAATTATTGCTATTAGTGTAAATCCAGGTTTTGAACATTTTGATATAGAATTTTTAAAAGCTCTATGTAATAAAATTGATGTTCCTTTATTTATAGAAAATAGTAATGCCAAGGAAATTGTTTTTGATATAAGAAAAGAAAAAAATCCATGTTCTTTATGTGCTAATTTACGTAGAGGTGTCATTAATTCTGTTGCAATTCGTGAAGGATGTAATAAAATTGCACTAGGTCATAATCAAGATGATGTATTACAAACTTTTCTTTTAAATCTTTTATATACTGGAAATATTGGTACTTTTTCTCCAATGAGTTATATGGATAGAAGTAAAATTACATTAATAAGACCATTAATATATACTCCTGAAAAGGAAATTAAAAGATATATAAAAAGAAACAATATTTCTGTTATGGATAAGGTTTGCCCTATGGATGGAACTTCTAAACGTGAGGATATGAAAAATTTAATTTATTCTTTATCAAAAAATATTCCAATGATTAGAGCAAATTTATTTGGAGCTATCCAAAGAAATTTAGATGATTGGAAAATTAATAAAAATTAAAATTAGAATTTATAGAAAAACTGTACAAAATTCAAAATATAATCTAAAAATAAAAAGTTTCTTTCTTATTAAATTTTATTTATTAAGAAGGAAACTTTTTATTTTTTATAATTTATTTTGTTACAACTTCTACCATTGCTTCTTTTAGATTTTCTAATTTTTCTATGGCTTTTTCTTCGCTATTAGCTTTTATTCCCATATATAATTTTATTTTTGGCTCTGTTCCAGATGGTCTTACACAACACCAGCTATTATCTTCTAATTCATAATATAATACATTTGATGTTGGTAATCCTGTTTTTGTTATTTCTCCTGTTTTCATGTCTTTTACTATGTCTTTTTCTACATCTTTAAATTTTAATACCTTATACTCTCCTATTTTTTCAACATCTTTATTTCTAGTTTTTGTCATCATTTGTTTTATTTCTTCTGCACCTTCTGCACCTTCTCTAACAATTGATACTTGTGTTTCTTTATAATATCCATATTTTTCATAGATATCAATCATTGCATCCCATAATGTTTTTCCTTTTGATTTATAATAACATGCTGCTTCACATAGTGCCATTACTGCTGCTATACCATCTTTATCTCTAGCATAATCACCAATTAGGCAACCATAGCTTTCTTCAAATCCGAAAACATATTTATCTCCGTTTTCTTTTTCTTCTTCTCTTCTCATTATTGCTCCTATATTTTTAAATCCTGTTAATACTTCATATAAATGTAAATTATATTGTTTTGCTATTTCATCTGTTAAATTTGAAGATACTATTGTTTTTATTATCATGCCATTTTTAGGTAATATTCCTTTTTCTTGCATTTGTGAAATTCTATATTCTGCAATTAATAATGCTGACATATTTCCTGTATAATCTTTATATTCACCTGTTTTACTATCTTTTGCAAATACACCTAGTCTATCTGCATCTGGATCTGTTGCAAGCACTACGTCTGCATCTACTTTTTTTGCAAGTTCTAATGCTAACTTAAATGCTTTTGGGTCTTCTGGGTTAGGATAATCTACTGTTGGGAAATTTCCATCTGGCTCTTTTTGTTCTGGAACTACATATAAATTTTGTATTCCTATTTCTTTAAGTAATATTTCTGCTATCGTGTTTCCTGTTCCATGTAGTGGTGTATATACAACTTTTAAATTTTTACCTTCTTCTTTTACTATTTCTGGATTTAATACTAGGCTTTCAAGCTTTTTGATATATTTGTCATCCATTTCTTTTCCTACTAAATGAAATAATCCTTTCTTTTCAGCCTCTTCCCTAGTAATTTCTTTTATTTCAGCATAATCTTTTACATTTCTAACTTTTGTAATAATTTCTTTATCTCGTGGTGCAACAATTTGTGCTCCGTCATTCCAATATACTTTGTATCCGTTATATTTTGGTGGATTATGGCTTGCTGTAATCATTATTCCTGCTGTACATTTTAATTCTCTTACAGCAAAAGATAATTCTGGTACTGGTCTTAAATTTTCAAATAAATATGTTTTTATTCCATTTGCATTTAATATTAGAGCTGTTTGCATACTAAATTCTTTTGAAAACTTTCTTGAATCATAACTTATAGCAACTCCCATATCTTCTGTTTTTTGTTCTAATATGTAATTTGCAAGACCTTGTGTTGCTTTTCCAACTGTATATTTATTCATTCTGTTTGTTCCTGCACCTATTATCCCCCTAAGTCCAGCTGTTCCAAATTCTAATTCTTTATAAAATCTGTCTTCGATTTCTTTTTCATCATCTTTAATGTTTAATAATTCTTCTCTTGTTTCCTCATCAAATTCTTCACTATTACACCATTTTTCATATTCTTTTAAATAATCCATTTTTACATTTCCTCCTTTTATAAAAAGCATCTATTAGCCTTTCATCTTTATATTCATTTAATAATTTAAACCTCTATTTTCTATCTCTTTTTACTTTAAGAAAATATGCAATTTCCTATAATGGAAAAAAAGAGGCTTAAAGCTTTTGTACTGAACCCAAAAAATTGGACATTTTTTGATTAGGTACTAGGCAACTTGGGAATGAACTCTGTATTGTACAG
>CALXFD010000015.1 GCA_944387495.1 uncultured Clostridia bacterium
GTACAATACAGAGTTCATTCCCAAGTTGCCTAGTACCTAATCAAAAAATGTCCAATTTTTTGGGTTCAGTACATTAATACTCTTATTTTTTTTACCTTATAGGAAAGTGCATTATTTTCTTAAAAAGAGAATGAAGATATTTCAAAAAGTTAAGTCTTTAAAACAGAAACTTTCCTATAAGAGCAAAAAAACAGATGCACAGAAAAATAAATTTTTCGCGCAACAAATCTTAAACGCTTAGCTAAAACTTAAATAAAAAATCTATAATGTCTAAATAGAGAAAAGTTTTAGCGAAGCTAGATTTGTTCGCATAAAGAAATAAAATAGCTATTTTTATAATCTTAAAATATATAATATTACAAAAAAAGTTAAATATAAATGGTAACCTTTTTTAAAAAAATGGTAATATATAATTGTAGATATTTAATAGGAGTTCTGAAACGAAATGAAAGAAAGTAATTTAATAAAAAACTATATTCAAGATAATGAATTAGATATAGAAAAGGTAATGAAAAAATATACGCCATACATATACACTATGCTAAGAAATAAAAATCCAAACCTAACAAATGAAGATATAGAAGAAATAGTTTCTGATGTTTTTTTAGTAACATGGAAAAATCAATTTAAATTGGACAGAGATAAAGAATTGTTAGCATATTTAGTTGGAGTTACAAAAAATTTATATAATAAAAAAATAAGAAACAAAAGAAGCACTGTAAATATAGAAAATTTAAACAATAATTTATTTGAAATAGAAAGTATAGAACATAAAATAGAGAATACAGAAAAAGAAAAAATAATTACAATGTTAGTAGATAATATGAAACAAGAAGACAAAGATATTTTTATATTTTATTATTATAGTTCAAGGACAATAAAAGAAATTGCAAATATGTTAAATATAACAGAAAATAAAGTAAAATCAAGACTTTTTAGAATAAGAAAAAAGATAAAGAAAGAATTAGAAAAAAGGGGGTATAGTTGTAATGGATAATAATATATTTGAAAATATAATTTCAAAATCACGAATGAAAATAGCTGTATCTAAATTTGAAGGAGAGGATGTAAAAATGCCAAAAAGAAATTTACCAAAGTTTGTTGCTACTTTTATAGTTGCAGCAACATTAAGTGGAGGATTAGTTTATGCAGCAGGAAGTACTATATATGAAAAGATATGGAAACAACCTGAAAGTTATAAAATTAATCAAAATGTAACTGATGAAGAAAAGGCAAAATGTATATCAGAGGAAGAAGCTGAAAATATAGGAAATTCATATTTGAAGAAAATTGGACTAAGTGATGAAACAATACAAAGTTTAGGATTAACAAAAGAGTTTCTTTCAAATGAAAATGTGTGGGACTTAACTTCCCAAAAAGCAACAATCGTGATAGATGGAGAAACAGGAAAAATAAAATCAGTAAATATCCCAACTTGGGAATATGAAATTCCGCAGAATTATGGAATTACAAGGGAAGAGGCAAGAAAAGTAGCAGAAGAATTATTACAAAAATATAGACCAGAAGACGATAACGGAGAATATGAATTAATTAGATTGAAAAGAAATAATGAACAAGATGAAAAGGCATATATTTGGTATGCAGATTTTTATAAAAAATATGGAGACTTAATTAATCCAGAAGAAAGAATAAGTATTGGTTGGGTGCCAACAATAAATGGATTATACTCTTTAAATATTACTTCAAAAGCTTATGAAAATAATGAACAAAAAATATCAAAAGAAGAAGCTATTAAAATTGCAACAGAAAAAGACCAACAAATTGAAACAAATAGAACCATAAAGGATACAAAAGCTGAAATACGAATCAAGCAAATGAACGAAAATGTATATTTAAGAGAGAATTTTAAAGAAGAATATGAAAAAGGAACTCTTAATTTAGAAAAAACAGGAGAAAACACTTATAAACTAAAAGAAGATGCGGTTATGTATAAAACTGAGGAAAGAATTAGAAAAGTATGGTGTGTTGCAGTGATATATGACTTAGAAGAACCATATTATGGCTACACATATTATATAGATAGTACAACAGGAGAAATTATTGGCGGACAGCTAGGAAATGACTTTTATAGTGAAGATGAACTAAGAGAAGATTATAATAATGTTATAGAAAAATAGTAGGGAAATTATAAAGCAGATAATTAGTTGCTAATTATCTGCTTTTATGATAACATATGGATAATAAATTATGGAGGTATTTATGAGCAATATTATAATATATGGTTCTAAATATGGAACAACTAAAAAGTATGCAGAAGAGCTTTCAAAACGAATTGGTATAAAAGCAATTCCTTTTGAAAAAGTGGAAGATATAAATGCGTATGATAAAATTGTCTATTTCGGGGGCTTATATGCAGGTGGAGTATTAGGAATGTCTAAAACATTAAAAAAATTAAATGACATATCTAATAAAACAATCATAATAGTTACAGTTGGTCTTGCGGACCCAACAGATAAAGAAAATATAAACAATATAAGAAATAATATGAAAATACAATTAAAAAAAGCTCTTTTTGAAAAAGCAAAAATATTTCATTTAAGAGGTGGAATAGATTATTCTAAGTTGAATTTTACACATAAAACAATGATGAGTTTACTTTACAAAAAAGTTAAAAATTTACCAGAAGAAAAGAAAACAGTAGAAGTAAAAGCAATGATAGATACCTATAATAAAAAAGTCGATTTTGTTGATTTTTCTTGTTTAGATAATATAATAGATGAAATAAGAAAGTAAAATAATAAGATAAAAATTAATGAATTATAGAAAATTATTGTAGAATATTAGGAGTCCATAAAATGAAAATTGTAACATCTGGAAACAAATATATAGATATTGATGCTTATGCAAGTTGTATATCATATAGTAATTTTTTAAATCAAAAAGGAATACCAAGTAAAGCTGTTAGTACAGCTAAATTAAATGAAAGTATTACTAAAAAACTCTTAAATTTAAACATAAAACTAGATAAATATATGCCAGCAGAAGATGATGAATTTGTAATAATAGATGTATCTAATAAAAATTATTTTGATAATATTGTAAAAGAAAATAAAATTATAGAAGTAATAGATCACCACACAGGCTATGAAGAATATTGGAAGGAAAAATTAGGCGAAAAATCAAAAATAGAGTTTATAGGCTCTGTTGCAACAATAATTTTTGAATTGTATGAAAAAGAAAATTTACAAGAAAAGATAACAAAAGATATTGCATATTTAATGATGTCGGCAATTTTAGACAATACTTTAAATTTTAAAGCAAAGATAACAACACCAAGAGATATAACAGCATATAAGAAATTGGAGAAAATAGCAAAATGTTCAAAAAATTATGCCAGTGAATATTTTTTAGAATGTCAACAAAATATAGAAGAAGACTTAAAAACAGCATTAGAAAATGATACTAAAACAGAAATAATAAGTGGAAAGTTACCAAATGTAATTTCTCAATTAACAGTATGGGATAAAAACAACATATTAGACAGTAAACAACTAATAGATGATACTTTAAAAAACTTTGGAAATGAATATATATTAAATTTAATATGCTTGAAAGAAGAAAAAAGTTATATTATAGCTTCAAATGATTTATTATTACATAATATTCAAGAACTATTAAAAGGAACTATAAATGAATTTTATCTAGAATGTGAAAACGTCTGGTTAAGAAAAGAAATTATAAAAAGAGCAAGAGAAATAAGATAAAAAAAATCCACAAGTAGAAGTTTATAAACCATATTATTTTAAATTAAAAGTGAGGGAAAAAATGAAAAATTTAAGAGAAAAAATAGAAAATTATAAACCATATAACGAGCAAGAAGAAAAAGATAAGCAAGTGATACTAAAATACATAGATACATTTGATGATGTACTTACAAGAAACAACGAATTCGGACATTTTACAGCATCATCATGGGTAGTTAATAAAGAAAAAACAAAAGTACTAATGATATATCATAACATATATAAATCATGGTCATGGACAGGAGGACATGCAGATGGAGAAACAGATTTATTAGGTACAGCAATTCGTGAACTAAAAGAAGAAACAGGAGCTAAAAATGTAAAAGTACTAGATGATGATATATTTTCATTAGAAATTATATGTGTTAATGGTCATGTAAAAAGAGGTAAATATGTATCTTCTCATGTACATCTTAATTTAACATATCTTCTAGAAGTAGATGAAAACGAAACTTTACATATAAAAGAAGATGAGAATAGTGGAGTTAGATGGGTCAATATAGAAGATGTAGAAAAAGTATCAAATGAAAAATGGGTTGTAGAAAATGTCTATAATAAATTAAATAAAAAACTAGAAAAATATAGAGGAAAATAAAAAGAAAAGGAAGAATAAGGTTATGGCTAATAAAGATTCAATGAATTCTCAATTAGAATTATGGAATAGTCTAAATGAAAATAATACATTACAAGAGGTACAGAAATACATCAAAAATGTAATAGAAATAAGAGGTTTTGCAAATCAAGAAATAGAAAAAACGATGCTATTACTGTTAGAAGAAGTAGGCGAATTAGCAAAATCTATACGAAAAAATGCTACTAATATGAGCATAGATAAAAATAAAATAAATCACTATGACACAATAGAAAGTGAGGTTGCAGATGTTTTTATTGTACTAAATAGTGTATGTAATAAACTAAATATTGATTTATATAAAGCATTAAAAGACAAAGAAGAGCAAAATATAAAGAGAAAATGGAGCCAAGAAGATAAATCAATAGAAGTAAATAAAGAATTAAGAGAATATATAGAAAAGGAAATATTTCCTTTATATGATAAAAATGAAGAAGGTCATGGAGTAAGTCATATAAGAACAGTAATACAACGAAGTCTAAATTTTGCAAAAGACTATAATGTAAATGTGGATATGGTATATACAGTAGCAGCATATCATGATTTAGGACATCATATAGACAGAAAAAAACATGAGATTATATCAGCAGAAATATTTATGAAAGATGAAAAAATAAAAAAATGGTTTACAGATGAACAAAGAAAAATAATAAAAGAAGCAATAGAAGACCACAGAGCGTCAAGTAAACACGAACCAAGAACTATATATGGAATGATTGTAAGTACAGCAGACAGAACTATTATAGATATTGATAATAGCATAAAAAGAAGTTATTCTTATGGGAAAAGAAACTATATAGGATTATCAGAAGAAGAACAAATTGAAAGAGTTTATAATCACTTACTTGAAAAATACGGAGAAAACGGATATGCAAAAGTATATATAGAAGACAAAGAATTTGACGAAGCTATTAAAAAATTAAGAGAAGCTTTATCAAATAAAGAAGAATTTATTGAAAGAGTAAAAAAAGTGGTAAAGGCACATTAGCTACTCTTTCAGCATTAGATTTAAAAAAATGATTTTTAATAAAAAGGAGACAAAAATGGATAAAGAAATAATAATAGCCTCAGGTAATAAAGGAAAGATTAAAGAAGCACAAGCAATATTAAATAACTATAAAATAGTATCTATTAAAGAAATAGGACTAGAAATTGAAGTTGATGAAAATGAAGATACATTTGAAAAAAATGCAATAAAAAAGGCAGAAACTATTGCAAAAAAACTTAATGGAAAATTGTGTATTGCAGATGATTCAGGAATAGAAATAGAGTATCTAGATGGTTTTCCAGGAGTCCGTACAAAAAGATGGCTTGATGGTACAGATAGAGAAAGAAATTTAGCAATATTAGAAAAGCTAAATGGTGTTCCAAAGGAAAAAAGAAATATAAAATTTACTACTGCTATTGCATTATCTGATGGAGTAAAAACTATTTGTGAAATAGGATATATTGATGGATTTGTTTCAGAAGAAGTAAGAGGAGATAATGGTTTTGGCTTTGATGAAATATTTGAATTAGAAAATGGAAAAACGTTAGCTGAATTATCAGATGATGAAAAAAATAAAATAAGTGCAAGAAAAATAGCATTAGAGAAGATAAAAAAGAGATTATAGAATATTTAGTAATATGGAGGCACAAAAAATGAAAGTATTATTTGCAACAACTAATCCAGCAAAAGTAGAAAAATATAAAGACAGATTAGAAAAAAGAGGAGTAGAGTTAATAACAATTAAAGATTTAGATTTGAATTTTCATGTAGAGGAAAGTGGAAAAAACGCATTAGAGAATGCATATATAAAAGCCAAAACATATTATGATGCTACAAAGATAATAACAATAGGAATGGATAATAATTTGTTTATAGATGAATTACCAGAAGAAAAACAAATAGGAACACATGTAAGAAGAATTAATGGTAAAGAGTTAAATGATGATGAAATGATTGATTACTATACAAACTTAGTAAAAGAATATGGAGGAAAACTTACAGCTAAATGGGTATATGGTATGGTAATATATAATGGAAAAGAAAAAAAGGAGTTTACATGGAGTAAAAGCAATTTTTATTTTGTGGACAAACCAAGTGACAAAAGAAATCCAGGTTACCCATTAGATTCAATATCTATAATACCTGAGTATAATAAGTATTTAGTAGAACTTACAGATGAAGAGAAAAAAGAATATAATGAAAAAACTAATGATGGACAAGTAATTGATTTTATTGTTAATAGTATAAATTAAATAATAGAAACTGAAAGGAAAAGTATGTTATCAATATTAGATGTAAAAAAGAGATTGCCAAAAGATTTTATAGATGAATTATATAATACATATACACCACTTACAGTAGATAAAATTTTATCTGGAATGCTAGGAAATAGAAATACAACATTAAGAGTAAATAATTTAAAATATAATATACAAGATTTAATGAAATATTTCAGAGAAAATAATATAAAATTTCTTCGAGTACAGTGGTATGAAGATGCATTAGTAATAAAAAATGCGAACGAAAAACAAATTCAAAAATTAGATATTTATGAAAAAGGATTTTTATATCTACAAAGTTTATCTAGTATGCTACCTCCAATAGTTTTAAACCCAAAACCAGGAGAAAAAGTTTTAGATTTAACAGCAGCTCCACGGTAGTAAAACAACACAGATGGCTATGATGATGAATAATGAAGGGTATATTTTAGCAAATGAATTAGATAGTATTAGATGTGAAAGATTAAAATATAATGTAGATAAACAAGGAGCTAAAATAATTGAAGTGATAAATAAAAGGGGAGAAAAGATTGGAGAAGAATATAAAGAAAAGTTTGATAAAGTATTATTAGATGCACCATGTAGTGGAGAAGGAAGATTTGTAGGAAATGATGTAAATACTTATAGGAATTGGTCATTAAAAACAGTAAGACAACTTTCAAAATTGCAAAAAAAATTAATAAAAAGCGCATATGAAGCTTTAAAACCTAATGGGATAATGGTATATTCTACATGTACATTAAATAAAGAAGAAAATGAAAATGTATTACAATGGGCATTAGAAAATTTGAATTTAAAATTGTTAGATATAAACTTAGATTTTAAAGATAAAATGAATGGATTTAATGAAGGATTAGATGTGAATATTAATAAATCAATAAGAGTATTACCATCAAAAATTCAAGAGGGATTCTTTATTGCTAAATTAAAAAAATTTAACTAATAAATATAATAAAGGAGGTAATAATATATGAAATATTTTAAAAAACTATTAGGAGACAATATATTTTTATCACCAAGAAATGCAGATGATGAAACAGTAGAAAAATTTACAAAATGGCTAAACGATTTTAATACAACAGATTATATAGGAAGAAGTTCAACTGTTTATACATTACAAGGAGAAAGAGAATATCTACAAAACAATTCTAATCAAGAAGCAAGTTTTTTTATTATAGAAAGTGTTAATAATAATCTGATAGGAACAATATCACTAGAAAATATAGACCACATAAATAGAAGAGCAACATTAGGAATTTTTATAGGAGATACAGGAGAAAGAAATAAAGGTTATGGTGCAGAAGCTATTAATTTAATATTAGATTATGGTTTTAATTATTTGAATTTGAATAATATAAAATTAGATGTTTTCGAATTTAATGAAAGAGCATATAAATGTTACCAAAAATGTGGCTTTAAATTATGTGGTAGAAGAAGAAAATGTGTTTATTTGAATGGAAACTATTATGATGTATTAAGTATGGATATTTTAAAAGATGAATTTCAAGGAAATTTCATTAGAAATAAAAATATATAAAAAGATTAGATAAATAATATTTGATGAATAGATATTTTGTCAAATATTATTTATTACTTATTAAAAGGTTGGGATGTTCAAATGTCAAAATTATATATACAGATAAAGGATAAGCAAATACCATTAATTTTAAGAAATTATAAAAATACAAGAAATATAAAAATGTATTTTAATGGAACAACTTTTAATATTAGTAAGCCTAAATATTTATCTAATAAAAAAGTTTTTGCTTTGCTCAAAGAAAATGAAGAAAAGATTTATGAACAATATTTAAGTATAATATCAGAAGATAGTGATGTAATAAAACACTGGAAAACAGGAGAAAAATTTTTATATGGTGGAGAATATTATACAATTGATAGAGAATATACACATAAGAAACGTTTTAGTATAGACTTAAATAAAGATAAAAAGCTATTTAAAATATTTGTTCCTTTAATCATAGAAGAGGAAATCCAAGTAAAACAATATATAGATAAAATGATAAAAAAATTATTACAAAATAACACATGTGTTATAATACAAGAAAGATTACCGTATTGGAGCAATATAACTAAGATTAATTATAGT
Organism: uncultured Clostridia bacterium; assembly: GCA_944387495.1. Lineage (GTDB taxonomy): Bacteria > Bacillota > Clostridia > TANB77 > CAG-508 > CAG-269. The sequence goes on from CALXFD010000015.1 coordinate 8,771, forward strand.
AGTTTCAATGTAAGAGATGCGAAAACTAAATATGGAAGTTGTAAACCAGATACAGGTGAATTATATTTTAGTTCTCGATTAGCAATGTTGCCACAAGCTCAAATTGATGCTATAATAGTACACGAGCTTTGTCATATGATATATAGAAATCATAGTAATAACTTTTATGGCTTAGTAAAAGAATATATACCTAATTATGATGAAATAAATAAATGGTTAAAGAAAAATGCAAAAGAATTAATGTTTTAAAATAAAAGTTCAAGAAAGAAGAGGAGAAAAAATGACAGATTTGTTAATAAAATTATTTATAAAAGACAAAAATGTAAAAGATGTAAATGTAAGAGGAAAATATGGAACACTTTCTAGTGTTACAGGAATCGTTGTTAATATATTACTTTCAGCAGTAAAACTAATAATAGGAATAATTGCAAATTCAATGTCTATCATTTCAGATGGGTTAAATAATATAACAGATGCAGGTTCATCTGTTGTTACTATGATAGGATTTAAAATGTCACAAAAAAAGGTAGATAATGACCACCCATGGGGACATGGAAGAATGGAATATATTACAGCATTTATTGTTGATATGCTAATAATCTTAGTAGGATTTGAATTATTTCAATCATCAATCGACAAAATAATACATCCATCAATGCCAGATATAGGAACTATAACTCTAGCTATATTAGTCATAGCAATTATAGCAAAATTATGGTTATTTGTTTTTTATAAAAAGATAGCTAAATTAATCAATTCAGAAGCAATAAAAGGTAATGCATATGACAGCATTTCTGATGTAATTTCTACATTTGTAGTATTATTGTCTGCAATTGTTGCAAAATTTGTTGGAGTTTCAATAGATGGATATGTAAGTATATTAGTTTCTATATTTATATTATTTACAGGTGGAAAAGCATTAAAAGAAACAGTTGATATATTACTTGGCACAAAACCAGATCCAGAATTAGTAAAAGGAATTGAAGATTTTACTAAGAAATATGACATGATTGTTGGTATACATGATATGATGATACATGATTATGGACCAGGAAGAAAAATAGTATCTTTCCATGCAGAAGTACCAGCAAATAGCGATATCTGCAAGGCACATGACATAATAGACCAAATGGAACAAGATATATTAGAAGAATTTAATTGTATAACAACAATTCATATGGACCCAATAGTCGTAGATAATGAAGAAATAAATGAAATGAGAGAAATAACAGAAAATATAGTAAAAACAATAAACCCAGAATATTCAATCCATGATTTTAGAATGACAGATGGTGGAGGAAGAATAAATTTAATATTTGACTTAGTAGTACCAAGAGAAGATAATGTAGACAAAGAAAAATTAAAAAAGAATATTCAAGAAAAAATACATAACACAAATCCTAAATATTATGCAGTGCCTAAAATAGAATGTTCATTTGTATAAAATAAGCAAAATAAAAAATACACTTTATAAAAATAATGAAAAGTGTATTTTTTATTGATTTTATTATATTAAAAGAAAAAACATATCAAGAATTAAGCAATATTACTATCATTATTTTCTTTAATAGAAGAAAATTCAACATTAGATTTTGATTGAATTAACTTTAAAATTGCTCTACTAATTGGCCCTGCAACTAAAATATTTAAGAAAAATGCTGCACAGAAATTTCTAGGCCATCTAATAAAAAATTCGCTAATAACAGTAGATAATGTGTCTCCACCTAGTAAACCACCAATTATAGTCATAACAAGTGACATAAGAGTAACTATAAAGAAACAATTAAATAAAATATATGAATTTTTACTATCTGTTTCAGGAACAAATTTCTTTAATAAAATATGATTAATTTTTCCAATAACTAAATTTTCTAATATAAAAGCAATTATAAAAGTTACAGGAAAAGCTATAACCGCAGTTTTTAGAGTCTCTAAATCAAATCCACCTAAATGTATAGAAATATTTAAAAGCCCCATAAAAAATACCATAATTGCACATATGCAAATACCAAAAATTATTCCTTCTTTTTTATTTGTTGGCATAACTAAATCTCCTCCTTTCGCAAAAAAAATAACACGTATCTCAACTGGACTTACGCCATTTAAGCTACGCGTTGACAAATGCTATTATAACATATTTTAAAGAATCATGTAATAGTTTTTTTAAAAAAATAATAAAATTTATAAAACAAATTGTATTTTATAATAAAAAATAGTAAAATATATTCGTTAAAATAAGTTATAGTATAAATTAAAATAATACTAATAAAAAAGATTTATACTATAAATATATTTTTAGGGGATGAATACTAAAATTAAAAGGAGTGTACTATGTTAAAATTAGTTCAAATTACAAAAGATTATGTATCAGGTGATTCAAAAGTTGAAGCTTTAAAAGGTATAAGTATAGAATTTAGAAAAAATGAGTTTGTATCTATTTTAGGTCAAAGTGGATGTGGTAAAACAACATTATTAAATATAATTGGTGGATTAGATAGATATACAAAAGGAGATTTAATCATAAATGGAAAATCTACAAAAGATTTTAAAGATAAAGATTGGGATGCATATAGAAACTATTCAGTAGGTTTTGTATTCCAAAATTACAACTTAATACCACATCAAACAGTACTTGCAAATGTTGAACTTGCATTAACAATTTCAGGTGTTTCTAAAAAAGAAAGAAAAGCAAGAGCGATAAAAGCATTAGAAGATGTTGGTTTAAAAGAACAAATCCACAAAAAACCAAACCAATTATCAGGTGGACAAATGCAAAGAGTTGCAATAGCAAGAGCATTAGTAAATAATCCAGATATAATACTTGCAGATGAACCAACAGGAGCATTAGATACAAAAACTAGTGTTCAAGTAATGGAAATTTTAAAGAAAATATCAAAAGATAAATTAATTATAATGGTAACACATAATCCAGAACTTGCAGAAAAATATTCTTCACGAATAGTAAGAATATTAGATGGAGTTATAACAGATGATTCTAAGCCATATACAGATGAAGATAGAGAAAATGAAAAAGACTCAAAAGCTAAATCTGGAAGAACATCAATGAAATTTTTTACAGCTTTACATTTAAGTTTAAATAATTTATTGACCAAAAAAGGAAGAACATTATTAACATCATTTGCTGGAAGTATAGGTATAATAGGAATTGCATTAATACTTTCAATATCAAATGGTGTACAAAATTATATAAATAGGGTAGAAGAAGAAACATTATCATCATATCCAATAACAATACAAGAATCAACAGTTGACATTTCAAGTATGATACAAAAAATGATGGGAGAACAAGAAGAAAATGAAACCTCACATAATGATGGAAAAATATATTCAGCAGATGTTATGGACGATATGATTTCTACATTATCTAGCAAAATAGAAACTAATAACTTAAAAGAATTAAAAAATTATATAGAAAAAAGTGATAATGAAATTGCTAAAAATAGTAATGCAATTAAATATGAATATAATCTAAACATAAATTTATATAAAGAAGATACCTCTAATGGCATAGTTCAAGTAAATCCAAGTACAGTTATGAATGCATTAGGAATGGGAGATATGCTAAAAGCACAGGAAAACTCATCAATGAGTTCTATGTTTGGAAGCAGTATGAGTATGTCAAATACTAATGTATGGGAAGAGATGCTAGATAATGAAGAATTACTACATTCACAATATGATGTTATAGCAGGAACATGGCCAAAATCATATAATGAAGTTGTATTAATTGTAGATGAAAATGAACAAATAAGCGATTATACATTATATGCATTAGGCTTAAAACCACAAAAAGAATTAGAAGAAAAATGGAATGCAGTACAAAAAGGTGAAGAAGTTAAAGAAAGTGAACAAACTTCATACACATATGATGAATTATTAAATTTATCATTTAAACTTATATTAAATTCAGATTATTATCAAAAAGAAAATGGTTTATGGCTAGATAAAAGTGATGACGAAGAATATATGAAACAAAAAATTGCAGATGCAGAAGAAATAAAAGTTGTAGGAATAATAAAGCAAAATGAACAAAGTGTTGCAGCTGGAATGAGTGGAGGAATTGGATATACAAAAGAATTAAAAGAATATGTTATAAATAAAACAAATGAAGCAGAAATAGTAAAAGAACAAAAAAATGAACCAACTATAAATGTATTTACAGGTTTAAAATTTCCAACTGATGAAGATAAAGCAAAATTCAGCTATGATAATTTAAGTACTGAACAAAAAATGGCATTATCTTCTTTAAGTAATGAAGAAATAGCAAAAGTAATGGAAAACTATAATGAAAATCAAAATGCAACTTATGATACTAATTTAACAAAATTAGGAGCAATAGATTTAGATAACCCAACAGAAATTTATATCTATCCAAAAGATTTTGAAGCAAAGGCTAAAATAACACAGGCAATAGAAGATTATAATCAAACTCAAAGAGACAATGGAAAAGAAGAAAATGTTATAACATATACAGACATAGTTGGAGTAATGTTAAATTCTGTTAGCCAAATAATAGATACAATAAGTTATGTTTTAATAGCATTTGTTGCAATATCTTTAATAGTTTCATCAATAATGATTGGAATAATAACATATATTTCAGTATTGGAAAGAACAAAAGAAATAGGAATTTTAAGAGCAATAGGAGCATCAAAGAAAGATATTTCAAGAGTATTTAATGCAGAAACATTTATTGTAGGATTAATTTCAGGATTGCTAGGAATAGGAATAACAGTAATATTAACATTCCCAATCAATAGCTTAATTTACAAAGTAACAGGGGTAGCAGTAAAAGTAGCATTACCAGTAGCAGGAGGAATAATATTAGTTGTAATTAGTATGTTGTTAACAATAATTGCAGGATTAATTCCAGCTAAAATGGCAAGTAAAAAAGACCCAGTAGAAGCTCTTAGAACAGAATAAAAATAAATACATTAATTTTTAAAGTGTTAAATTATATACAGATTATTAATAATTTGATATACAATTTAACACTTTAAATGTCTTTACTATTTTACAAAAAAATGATAAAATATTTAATATTAAATTAGAAGGAAGGAAAAAGTTTTGAGTATAAAAGTATTAGCAATAATCAATCCAACATCTGGAAAAGGAAATATATCTAATTATATAAACGAAATAAAAACCAATTTAATAAAACAAGACATGGAAGTAACCTTAAAACTTACAAAAAAAGAATATAATGCTAAAAATATTATAGAAGATTATATTGATGAAATAGATTTGTTACTTGTATGTGGTGGAGATGGAACATTAAATGAAGTAGTAACAGCACTTATGGAAAAACAAATTCATGATTTAACAGTAGCGTATATTCCATTAGGTACAACAAATGATTTAGCAAGAACACTAGATATTCCAATAAAAGATATATCTGTAACAAAAAGATTGCTTCAATCAAAAGCAAAAGTAATAGATATAGGTAAAATTAATAATGAGAAATATTTTTGCTATGTAGCTGCATTTGGAGTTATTACTGATGTATCTTATAAAACATCACAAAAGGCAAAAAATAAATATGGTAGATTGGCATATTATATTAATGCAATAAAAGAATTAATAAGGATACCAAAATATAAAGTAAAAATTAGTTTCGATGATGAAGAACTAGAAGGAGAATTTATATATGGAGGTATAACAAATTCAGAATCAATAGCAGGCTTTAAGTGGTTCAATAGAAATGAAATAGATTTAAAAGATGGAAAATTTGAATGCATATTTTTAAGAAAACCCAAAAAATTATCAGGATATTTTAGATTATTAGAAGCATTTAAACAAAAAGATTATAGTTGGAATAGAGATATTGTATATATACAAACAAGTAACATAAAAATTGAAATAAACGAAAAAGTAGCATGGACAATAGATGGAGAATATGCAGGAGACATGGATAAAATTTATATAGAAAATTGCAATGAAGCAATAGAATTAGCAATATGTGAACCAAGTAAAGAAAAAGAGAGGAAAACAAATGTTAAAAAAAGTCATAGAAAATAACTATAAATGGATTATTTTATTATTATGTGTTATTATATTTGTAATGTTAATAGAAGATATATTTACAATGGAACAATTGCAAATAGACCAAGAAATATATAAATTAGTAATATTAAATTTAAGAACAGAAAACCTAACTTCAATAATGAAAGCAATAACAAATTTAGCTTCTGCATATACATTGATTGCAATAACAATCTGTTCATTTATTTTTATAAAAAATAAGAAAATTGGAAAATATATAACAATAAATTTAATAATATCCACATTATTAAATCAAATATTAAAATATGTAATACAAAGACCTAGACCAGAAGGGTATATGCTAATAAATGAAAATGGATATAGTTTTCCATCTGGACATTCTATGGTAAGTATGGCTTTTTATGGTTTAATAATTTATTTTATTTGGAAAATGGTTAAAAATAAAAAAATCAAATATTCATTATGTGGAATTATTGGCATTTTAATTCCATTAATAGGATTTAGTAGAATATATCTAGGAGTACATTATGCAAGTGATGTAATTGGGGGATTTGTAATATCTATTGCGTATTTAATAGTATTTACAAGTTGCATAAAAACAGAACTTAAACTTGAAAGGGAAGAAAATATGAATAAAAGAAAACTTGTCGAAATAAGGAGAAAAAGAAAGAGATTAAGAAATAGTTTTAAATATGCTTTTGAAGGGATAGGAGAAGCTCTAAAAACAGAACAAAATTTAAAAATCCATTTTATAATAGCATTATTAGTAATAATTGCAGGTTTTGTCTTTAAAATAAGTAAATTAGAATGGATTGCATGTGTTATTTTATTTGGACTTGTTATTTCTCTTGAATTAGTTAATACTGCAATTGAAACTACTGTTGATATAGCAATGCCTGAAAGAAATGAAAAGGCTAAACTTGCAAAAGATGTATCTGCTGGGGCAGTATTAGTATCTGCAATTATGGCAGTTGTGGTTGGGCTAATAATATTTGTGCCTAAGATTTTACTTTAATTAGTAATTTATATTATAAAGCAAATTGAATATGTGGCTCGCTCCAATAGTATTATATATAAAATATTTATTTCGTTCCTCGGCTTTCCTCCCATAGCCTACGCATTCGTCACTACATAAATATTTTATATATAATACTATTGGAGCTAAATTAATATGTACAATTGCTTTATAATATAAATTGCTAATTAAAATAAAAAAAGCTTGAACTTTTGTGTAATATTAGTATATAATAATTATACAAAAGGAGGAAATGATATGTCTTTTATTGATGAAGTAAAAAAGAGAGCTAAAACAGAACTTAAAACTATAATATTGCCAGAGGCAGAAGATTTAAGAATTTTAAAGGCAACTGAAAAAGTTTTAAATGAAAAATATGCAAAAATTATTTTAATAGGAAATGAAGAAAAAATTTTAGAAAAAGCTAGAACTAATGGTGTTAATATTGAAGGTGCAGAAATTGTCAATCCAGAAAGTTCAGAAGATTATGATAAATATGTAAATTTATTGTATGAACTAAGAAAAAATAAAGGAATGACAATTGAAAAAGCAAAAGAATTAGTATTAGACCCAGTATATTATGGTATGCTAATGGTTAAAGATGAGAAAGCAGATGGATTGGTTTCAGGTGCTGCTCATTCTACATCAGATACTTTAAGACCTGCGTTACAAATACTAAAAACAGCACCAAATACTAAATTAGTTTCAGCTTTTTTTGTTATGGTTGTTCCTAATTGTGAATATGGAAAAGACGGAGTATTTGTTTTTGGAGACTGTGGACTTAATGAAGAACCAAATGAAGAACAATTAGCAGAAATTGCAATTTCATCTGCTAAAAGTTATAAACAACTAGTACAAGATGAGCCAAGAGTTGCAATGCTTTCATATTCTACACATGGAAGTGCTCATTCTGAACTTACAGAGAAAGTTATTAATGCTACTAAAATAGTAGAAGAAAAAAATAAAGATTTATTGGTAGATGGAGAATTACAATTAGATGCAGCTATTATACCAGAAATATCAAAATCAAAAGCTCCAAATAGTAAAATAGAAGGAAATGCAAATGTATTAATATTTCCAAATCTTGATGCAGGAAATATTGGATATAAATTAGTACAAAGATTGGCAAAAGCAGAAGCATATGGTCCACTTTGTCAAGGTATAGCAAAACCTGTTAATGATTTATCAAGAGGATGTAATAGTGATGATGTAGCAGGAGTAGTAGCAATTACAGCAGTTCAAGCACAAAATAATTTTTCTAAATAATATAGAAAGATTATATATAAAAAATAATAAATTAATTTTCGTATGAAAAGAAAGGAGTTTTTATGAAAATTTTAGTTTTAAACTCTGGGAGTTCATCATTAAAATATCAAGTGATTGATATGGAAACAGAAGAAATGTTAGTTAAAGGATATTACGAAAGAATAGGTCAAGGTAATTCTTTTTTAACGCATAAAGTAAATGGAGAAAAACATAAATTTGAGCATCCTGCTAAAAATCATGAACAAGCAATTAAGTTTGTACTTAGTAGATTAGTAAATCCTCATTATGGAGTTATAAAAAGTTTAGACGAACTTGGAGGAATAGGCCATAGGGTAGTTCATGGTGGAGAAAAATTTTCTAAACCTGTAATTATAACAGATGAAATTATGGACGAAATTGAACAATGTAAAGAATGGGCCCCATTACATAACCCAGCTGCTGTACTAGGAATGAGGGCATGCAAAAAATTAGCTCCAAATATAAAAATGGTAGCAGTTTTTGATACAGGTTTTCACCAAACATTATCAAAAGAAAGATATATTTACCCAATACCATATGAATATTACAAAAAATATGGTGTTAGAAAATATGGTGCACATGGTATGTCACATGAATATGTTGCAAATAGAGTTGCAGAACTTGTAGGCAAAGATATAAAAGCTCTAAAAATAGTAAATTGCCATTTAGGGCAAGGTGCAAGTGTGTGTGCAATACAAAATGGTAAATCAGTAGAAACAAGCATGGGATTAACACCTCTTGGTGGAGTGCCTATGGGAACGAGGAGTGGAGATTTAGACCCTTCTGTTGTTACATATATAATGAAAAAAGAAAATTTATCACCAGATGAAATGGAAAAAATGCTAAATAAAGAATCAGGAGTTTTTGGAATTTCAGGAGTATCTGTTGATTTTAGAGATATAGAAGCAGATGCAGCAGCAGGCGGACATCATGCAAAACTTGCATTAGATATTTTCCATTATCAAGTAGCTGAATATATTGCAAGATGTATGGTAGCAATGAATGGTATGGATATATTAACATTTACAGCAGGAGTAGGAGAAAAAGGTCAAGATTCAAGAGAAGCAATTTGCGAATATTTTGAATTTTTAGGGTTAAAAATAGACAAGGAATTTAACCAAACAATAAAAGGAAAAGAAGCAGAAATTACTGCAAAAGATTCAAAAATAAGAGTATTCGTAGTACCAACAAATGAAGAACTTATGATAGCAAGGCAAACTTTAAAATTAGTAAATGCATAATAATAAATTTTAGGAGGAATTTTATAAATGAAAATTTTAGTTTTAAACTGTGGTAGTTCATCACTTAAATATCAATTAATAAATATGGAAACAGAAGAAGTATTAGCTTCTGGAAAATATGAGAGAATAGGGGAAGAAGAAGCTTTTATGACACATAAAGCATGTGGCAAAAAAGTTGAAATAAAAAAACCAGCATATGACCATAAAGAAGCAATTGAATTTACTTTACAACAATTCACAAACCCAGAATACAAAGTAATAGATAGTTTAGATGAAATTAATGCAATAGGACACAGAGTAGTTCATGGTGGAGAAATATTTAAAGATTCAGCATTAATAGATGACAAAGTTATAGAAGAAATACGTGAATGTGGAAAATTTGCACCATTACATAATCCAGCAGCAGCACTAGGAATGGAAGCTTGTAAAAAAGTTATGCCAGGTAAACCAATGGTAGCAGTTTTTGACACAACATTTCATCAAACAATGCCAAAAGATAAATATATTTACCCAATACCATATAAATATTATAAAGAATTTGGTATAAGAAAATATGGCGCACATGGTACTTCACATATGTATGTATCAAGAAAACTTGCAGAATTAGAAAATAAACCAATAGAAGGATTAAAAATAGTAACATGCCATTTAGGTCAAGGTGCAAGTATTTGTGCAATTGAAGATGGAAAATCATTAGATACAAGTATGGGATTAACACCTCTTGGAGGAATATCGATGGTTACAAGAAGTGGTGATTTAGACCCTTCTGTATTAACATATATAATGAAAAAAGAAAACATTGGCCCACAAGAGATGGAAGATATTTTAAATAAAAAATCAGGAATATCAGCTATTTCTGGACTAGCACCAGATTTTAGAGTTATTGAAGAAGAATCTAATAAAGGTAATGAAATGGCAAAGATTGCAATAGAAGAATTTAATTATTCAGTTGCAAGCTATATAGCAAAATATGCAGTAGCAATGAAAGGAATAGACTATATAGTATTTACTGGTGGAATAGGTGAAAACCAAATAAATATTAGAAAAGGAATTTGCGAAAAATTAAAATTCATGGGAGTAGAATTAGATGAAGAAGAAAACAATGTAAGAGGTGTTGAAAAAGTAATTTCTAAACCTGAATCAAAAGTAAAAATTTATTTAATTCCAACAAATGAAGAATTAATGATTGCAAATGAAACATTAAGATTAATTAAGTAAAATATTTTATAAAATATAAAAAAGGAGGAAAAAATATGGCAAAAATCCTAGATGATATTTCTAGAACATTTAATGAATTCTTATTATTACCAAATTTAACAGATGAAAGATGTATACCAAATAATGTATCATTAAAAACACCACTTGTAAAATTTAAAAAAGGAGAAGAACCAAAATATTATGCAAATATCCCAATGGTTTCTGCAATAATGCAATCAGTTTCAGGAGAAGAAATGGGAATTGCCCTTGCTCGTGAAGGTGGAGTTGCTTTTATATATGGTTCTCAATCAATAGAATCACAAGCAAAAATGGTAAGACATGTAAAAAAACATAAAGCAGGATTTATAGTAAGTGATTCAAATGTAAAATCAGGAACACCATTAAAAGATGTAATAAAATTAGTAGAAGAAACAGGACATTCTACTGTTATGATAACAGAAGATGGAACTGCAAATGGAAAATTTTTAGGATTAGTTACAGATAAAGATTATAGAATTTCAAGAGATGATATGGATTCTCCAATAGACAACTTTATGACATCAAAAGAAAAAGCTGTATGGGCAAATGAAGGTATTAGCCTAGCAGAAGCAAATGATATTATATGGGAAAATAAAATAGCATGTTTACCAATATTAACAAAAGAAGGTAATTTAAAATATTTAGTATTTAGAAAAGATTATGAAGAAAGAAAAAATAATCCAAATTCTTTATTAGATGAAAATAAAAGATATATAGTTGGTGCAGGTATTAATACAAGAGATTATGAAGAAAGAATACCAGCATTAGTAGATGCAGGTGTGGATTTAATCTGTATGGATTCATCAGATGGATATTCTGTATGGCAAAAAAATACTATTGACTATGTTAGAGCAAAATATGGAGATACAGTTAAAATAGGAGCTGGAAATGTAGTTGATAGAGAAGGATTTAGATATTTAGCAGAAGCTGGTGCTGACTTTATTAAAGTTGGTGTTGGTGGAGGTTCTATTTGTATCACTCGTGAAACAAAAGGAATAGGTAGAGGACAAGCATCAAGCTTAATAGATGTAGTTGAAGCAAGAAATGAATATTTTGAAGAAACAGGTATTTATATTCCAATATGTTCAGATGGAGGAATAGTACATGACCATCATATTACAATAGCACTTGCATTAGGTGCAGATTTTGTAATGATGGGTAGATATTTTGCAAGATTTGATGAAAGCCCAACAAGAGTTGTAAAAAGAGGAAATGGATATGTAAAAGAATATTGGGGCGAAGGTTCAAATAGAGCTAGAAATTGGCAAAGATATGATATGGGAGGAGAGAAGAAACTATCATTTGAAGAAGGCGTAGATTCTTATATACCATATGCAGGAAAATTAAAAGATAATTTGGCAATTACATGTGCAAAAATAAAATCTACAATGTGTAACTGTGGAAGTATTACAATTCAAGAGTTACATGAAAAGGCTAGATTGACATTGGTTTCAAATGTAAGTATTCAAGAGGGTAGTGCACATGATGTTATTTTAAAGGAAATTGATAATCAGTATAAATAATTTTAAAATAAGTTTTTAAAATTTAAAATTGGCCGTCTGAAAGGTTAATATAATATTTTTATTGTTTTTAAATACCTTGTGTGTCGCAACCTTTGAATGGAAATAGGGTCGGTTGCTCCAATCGCACTCGCTATCGCTCGTTTGGTCGCTTACGCGGTATTTAAAAACAATAAAAATATTATATTAACCTTTCAGACTTCTCTATTATATTTTATAGGGTTATGATTTGATTTATAATTGTTAAGTTTCTTCCAGAAATTTACTTGATATTAAATTTAGATAGTGGTAGAATACAATTGTTAATGTTAAGATAAAAATTTAAAATACTTAAAAGAGGATGTTGGAAATGAACTTTAAAGATGAAAGAAAAAAATTTACTGAAAAATATAAGTCAGATGAGAAACCTTTTGTGAGTTATTATCAAAAATTGATAGATAGATTTTTTACTTATAAATTTGAAAATGTTAAAGAGGCGCTAGAAGGAATAATTTTTTATAGTAATAGAGCTTCACGTTTAAAAGTTAGTAGAGATAGTTCTACACAAGAACGTATACAATTCTTAGAAAAAGAAGCTACTAATAATGCTACTCATTTTTATAGATTTACTCAATATAATGACCAGTTAGATATACCAAAAGAATGTAATAATATTGTAAATGGAATTAAATCATATAAAAATATAGATATGGGCTTTTTACAAGATAGAATAGGAAAAATGATAGAAAAAGATATACAAGATAAAAAAATAATACCTTATCAGGCTGGATTATATTATAATGCAAAAGAAGAAGCACGATATAAAGAAAGTTATAATATATTACCTCATATTGGTTATGATGATATATCTTATATTTCAAGTAATAATTCTTGGTGGACAGAAGATTTATTTGAGGCAATTTCTTATTTGAAGAATTTAGAAAATTCTAATGAAGAATTATATTATGAAAAGTGGTTAGAATGTTTAATGGAAAAAATAAAACACTCTAATAGAAATCCTGAACAAATTAAGGCAGATGTAAAAATGTTAAATGAGGCAATTTGTCAATATAGATTATCTAGAAGTGAGCAAATATTACGTTAAGGTGTTTATTATAAAATCTTTCTCTAAAATAGAGAAAGATTTTTTTGTATACAAAGATTTTATATAGATTAGTAAGATTAAAATTTCATTAATAGACAATTGATAAAAAATAACTTAAATGATATACTAAATAAAAATTTAATTAGTAGGTGAAAAACTATGATAAGAAAGATTACAAATGATGATTTAACTAATGTTATGACAATATGGGTTAAAGGAAATTTTAAAGGAAATTCTTTTATAGAAAGAGATTATTGGATAGAAATATATAATGAAATGAAAGAAAAATTTATAAATGATTATGATACATATGTATTTATTGAAGAAAGTATTATTAAAGGTTTTATAAGTATAAAAGATAATAAAATAATTGCTATATATGTTAGACCAAGTCTTATTAGAACTGGAATTGGAAAAAGATTAATAAATTTTTGTAAAAATAAATATGATACTTTAACATTAGAAGTATATGAAAAAAATATAAATGCAATATTATTTTTTTCAAATTTGGGTTTTAAAAATAAAAAGATAGATATAGAGAAAGTTCATAATGAAAAAATATTTATAATGGAATGGAATTTGGAAGAAAAAGGTATATAAATAAGTAAAATAAACATACTAAAATTAAAGGAGGTATTATTGTGACTGAAAAAGAAAAGTGTAAAAAAGGAATGGTATATAACCCTAATTATGATGAGGAATTAATAAGTGAAAGAAATAAGTGTAAAGATTTATGCCAAAAATATAATAATATATTACCATCAGACTTAGAGAAAAGAAGAGAATGTTTAAAAGAGATAATAAATATTGAAGAAGGATTTTTAATTGAACAACCATTTTATTGTGACTATGGGTATAATATAAAAATTGGAAAAAATTTTTATGCAAATCATAATTTAGTTATATTAGATGCAATAGATGTAAAAATAGGTAACAATGTATTTATTGGTCCTAATTGTGGCATATATACTGCTGGACATCCAATAAATTATGAAGAAAGAAATATTGGGCTTGAATATGCCAAAAAAGTAACTATTGGAGATAATGTATGGATAGGAGGAAATGTTACGATTTTGCCAGGAGTAACAATTGGAAGTAATGTAACAATAGGAGCTGGAAGTGTAGTTGTAAAAGATATTCCAGATAATTCAATAGCTGTTGGAAATCCATGTAAGGTAATAAAAAATATAAATTAATAAAATCTTAATATTTCGTTTAAAAAAAGTTAATAAAATATTGATACAATAAACTTACAAAATTGTAAGTTTATTGTAATATAAAAACATATATAAATTTTAGAAAAAGCTATATAATAATTTAAAAATATAAAACTATACAAATTAGTAAAAATATGGTATACTATATATGTTTAGTATTATTACTTTAAACAGAAAGGATAAAAATGAGTAGGAAAAATAAAGTAAAAATATTAAAAATTTTAATGTTAGTAATTGCCATAATAATTATAGTAGGTATTTTTATTTATTTAATACCAGTTATGACCAATTTAAGTACGCCAGAAGGACAAGCAGAATTTAAAGAAAAAGTAAATAGTTCTGGTTTTTTAGGCTTACTTTCACTATTTGGCTTACAGCTAGCACAAATTTTTTTAATAATATTACCAGGTGAGCCAGTAGAAATACTAGCAGGTATGTGTTATGGAGGAGTTGGAGGTTTAATATTTATAACTGTCTCTGTATTTATAATATCTTCATTAATTTTCTTCATGGTAAGGAAATTAGGAAGAAGATTTGTTTATGATTTTTGTGATGAAGAAAAAGTTAAAAAAATAGAAAATAGCAAATTATTTAAAAATCCAGAAAAAGTAGAATGGATAATGTTCATTTTATTTATAATACCAGGAACACCAAAAGATTTATTAGTATATATTGCAGCATTGTTACCAATCAAGCCACTAAGATTTATATTGATATCAACTTTTGCCAGATTTCCATCAGTCATTTCATCAACCTTTGCAGGAGATACTTTGTTAAAAGGGAATTGGCATTTAAGTATTATTATATATGCAGTAACTTTTTTAGTTGTAGGAATAGCTATATTTATAATAAATAAATTTGATAGAACAAAAACAACACAAAATGCTATAAAAACATTTCAAGATGATATAAAATAAAAAGGGGAAAAGGGGTATGGAACAAGAAATGACAGTAGAAAAAAGAACAAGAGATAAAATAGTAGATTATATAACATATTTCTTTATTTATTCATTTTTAGGATGGATTATTGAAACAATATATGCAATTTTAATAAATGGTTTTTTTGTAAAAAGAGGTTTTTTATATGGACCACTTTGTCCAATATATGGATTTGGTGCAGTTTTATTAATAATGTGTACAAAAAAATTATATGGTAAACCATTTTTGAAATTTTTAATTGCTACAATTGCTTTTACAGCTTTTGAATACATAGTATCACTTTTATTAGAAACACTATTTGGACTAAGATGGTGGGATTATTCAAATGATTTTCTTAATATACAAGGAAGAGTTAGTTTACTTTATTCAATTTTTTGGGGAATTATAGGATTATTCTTACTTGAAAAATTACATCCTAGAATAGAAGATATAATACAAAAATTAAATACTAAAACTCATGGAGTAATTAATATACAAACGATTATTGTTTTTATATTAGTAATAGCAATTATAGTAGATTTTGTGTTTTCTGTAATTAGATATTTGCAATAGTATTATAATTATATAAAATCAAGAAGTTAAGAGGTATAACCTAACTGGTTATACCTCTTTTAGTACTATTGTTATACTTCTTCATAATTTGAAGATAACAAATTAGAATAAATCATGGTATTTCATATTAAATTCCTCTTTACCTAGAAAAAAATAATCAATCAGTAAAGACTCCATGAAAATTTCTTTGGCTCTTGGAATTTTTGCTTTTACCTTTAAAAAGAAATTTTCCCAATCAATTTTTAAAGTATCTTGTTTAACAGGGACTTCGATAGAACATAAGAATTTGGAATTTTTATATATTCTTGCTGTCGACAAATCAGGTGTTAAATCAACAAAATATCCTGATGTAGAATATCCATCTTCTGTTCCTGTAAAGCCATAAGCTTTAATTATCTCCCCAGATTCATTCCGTACTAATTTTTCATCCATTATACTCTGCCTCCTAATTTTATATAATGTAATTAATATTATAACATAATATTATTATATTTTCAAACAAATATTACAAAAATTTACATAAAATCATAATATATATAAATGAAAAAGAAAGGAGGATTTAGTGTGGAATTAAAAGGAATAAAAATAGGATTTGTTCTAACAGGTTCTTTTTGTACTTTTAAAAAAGTATTACCAGTAATGGAAGAACTAATAAAAGAAGAAGCTGAGATAATACCAATAATGTCATATAATAGTTATAATTTAGACACAAAATTTGGAAAAGCAAAAGATTTTATTGCTCAAATTGAAGAAATTACAAATAAAAAAATAATTCACACAATTCAAGATGCAGAGCCAATAGGTCCAAAACAGATGACAGATATAATGGTAATTGCTCCATGTTCAGGAAATACAATGGCAAAACTTGCGTGTGATATAATAGATACACCAGCTGTAATGGCTGCTAAATCTCATTTAAGGAATAATAGACCACTAGTAATAGCACCATCAACTAATAATGGATTAAGTGGAAATGCTGAAAATATAGGTAAATTATTGAATAGAAGAAATTATTTTTTTGTGCCATTTAGGCAAGATAACCCAATCACAAAACCAAGGTCAATAGTATTTGATTCCGAATATATTATAAAAACAATTAAATATGCTTTAAATAATGAACAGATAAGCCCAATATTATTATAAGTTAATAAGTAGTTTAATAAATTTTACTCTAATAAAATATTTTTTATCAAACATTTTTTTGCAAAAGTATTGACAAAGAAAAAATGTTCGTATATAATACAAACACAGCAAACATAAATTTGTAAAAACTAAGGAGGATAAAATGGGAAATTTAAA
This sequence comes from uncultured Clostridia bacterium, assembly GCA_944387495.1. Taxonomy (GTDB): domain Bacteria; phylum Bacillota; class Clostridia; order TANB77; family CAG-508; genus CAG-269. The sequence goes on from CALXFD010000015.1 coordinate 26,182, forward strand.
AATAACAAATAGAGTAAAATTTATTAGAGCAATAGTAATATTAGCAATCATTTTAATATCAATTCTTATAATATTTATAAATAAATCATATTCTAATAGCGAAACAAAATACACGGAAGAATATGTGATAAAAGGTGAAACATTATGGAGTATTGCAGAAAAACAAATTGAAGAAAATAAATATTTTTATAATAAAGACATAAGAAATGTTGTTTATGAATTAAAACAAATAAATAATATGAAAACAAGTGAAATCAATGAAGGAATGAAAATTAAAATACCAACATATTAAATATAATGCTTAATTATATGCCATAATAATAGCATATAATTAAGCATTTTTTTATAACATGAAATTTAAAATTTAATAAAATAACGAAATAAAAAAATCATTAAATTTTTATAAGACCAAAAAATGTTATAAAAACAAGTTATTATAAATATTGAATAAAAAAATGTTATATGATAGAATACTTCAAAAAAGGAGGAATTAAAAAGTGGAAGTTTTAGAGAATGAAAAATATAATTGGAAATTAACAGACTTATTTAATACAGTTGATGATTTTATGAAAGAAATAGATACAATAAAAGAACTATTAAAGAAATTAGAAGAATATAAAACTAAATTATGTGACAATGCAGAAAATTTGTATAATGCATATAATTTATATGAAAATATATTAATAAAATTCGACAGAGTTTATTCATATGGAATGTTTAATTACCACTTAAATATGGCATCTCAAAATGGAATAAAATTATTTAAAGAAGTTGAGAGTTTATATACTGAATTTATGACAGCTTCATCTTTTATAGTCCCAGAAATAAGTTATGCAGATGAAGAAGTAATAAGAAACTATCTAGTTCAAAATCCTAATTTAAAAAGATATAAAAGAGAAATAGAAGAAATACTAGACCAAAAGAAACATGTGTTAAGCAAAGAACAAGAACAATTATTAGCAAATTATTCAGAAGTATTTTCAGGACCAGAAAATATTTTTGATATGTTAACAAATGCTGAGTTTAAATTTGGAACAATTATTGATGAAAATGGTAAAGAGGTAGAATTAACAGATGCAAAATATACAAAATATATGTCTAGTTCAAATAGGAATGTTAGAAAACAAGCATTTGAAAAAATGTATGAAAAATATAGTAGTTTTATAAACACAATTACGGAAATATATCTAACAAATGTAAAAACAGACACAATAACTTCGAAACTAAGAAATTATAAATCATCTTTGGAAAAAGCAGTGATAAATGATGATTCTAGTATATTAGCATATGAAACATTAATGAAAGGTGTAGAAAATAGTTTAGACATAAATCATAAATTTATATCTCTAAAAAAAGAATTATTAAACTTAGAAGATTTTCATATGTATGACTTATATGTAAATCCATTTAGTGAAGATGATGAAGAAATAACATTTGAAGAAGGAAAAGAACAAGTTTTACAAGCATTATCTATCTTAGGAGAAGAATATACTAATAAGTTAAAGGAAGCATTTGATAATAACTGGATAGATGCTTATGAAAAAGAAAATAAAAAAGGAGGAGCATATAGTTCAGGAGTATATGGAGTACATCCATTTGTATTGATGAGTTTTACAAATAATAAAAGAGATGTATCTACTATTGCACATGAATTAGGCCATAGTATGCATTCATACTATTCTAGTACAGAACAAAACATAATAGATTCTAACTATACCATAATGGTAGCAGAAGTAGCGTCAACTGTAAATGAAATACTATTTAGTGAATTTCAAATTAAAAATGAAAAAAATATGAAAAAGAAAGCAAAACTTATTTATGAATTACTAGAAATGATAAGAGCAACATTTTTTAGACAATCAATGTTTGCTGAATTTGAAAAAGAAATCCATAGTAAGATAGAAAACAATGAAATGCTCTCTTCTGAAAATTGCAATGAAATTTATTATGAATTAAATAAAAAATATTTTGGACATAATATTATAATTGATGAAGAAATAAAATATGAATGGGCAAGAATACCACATTTTTATAGTAACTTCTATGTATATAAATATGCAACAGGTATAACAGCAGCAATTTGTATTGCGACAAAAATATTGAACAATGAAAAGGGATTTGTTGAAAGATATATTAATATGTTAAAATTAGGTTGTACAAAAAAATCATTAGAACTTTTGAAATTAGTAGATGTAGATTTAGAAGATATAAAAACATATGAAGTTGTTAAAAATTATTATAATGACAAAATAGTTCAATTGAAGAATATATATGAAGAGGTAAAAAATGAAAAATAAAAAGGAAAAAATAGTTCAAGCAGAAGTAAAAAAAGAAAAAGTGAAAAAAACTTTAACAATAAACGGAATTAGTATATGGAGAATATTAGCATATTTTATCATATATAGTATAGCAGGATATATTATAGAAACACTATATGGAATTGTAACAAAAGGAGTATGGGAAAGTAGGCAAAGCTTTTTATATGGACCATTTTGTGGAATTTATGGTTTAGGCGCTGTAATAATGATTGTATGTCTACACAAAATACCTAAAAAATATAATCTTTTATTTATAGGAGGATTTATTGTAGGTTCAATAACTGAATATCTTGTAAGCTTATTTGGAGAATTACTTTTAGGAGTAAAATGGTGGGATTATTCAGCAATGCCCCTAAATCTTAATGGAAGAATATGCGTATTTTTCTCTTTTTTCTGGGGATTTCTTGCAATATATTTAATTGCATCATTAAATCCAAAAGTTGATAGACTAATAAATTGGGTAAAAAGCAAATTTAAAACTCAAAAATCATTAAAAATATTTACTGTAACAGTCTTCATATTATTAATGATTGACTGTATAGCTACTGGTTTTGCAATACAATTTTTTAAAGTTAGAATGATTGAAAAATATAATATAAATGTGCCTAATAAAGAATTAGTATCAAAACAATATGACCAAATATATAATAATAAAAAACTTTCAGATTTTATATATAAATTCTGGGGAGATGAAAAAATGCTCAAAACATTCCCAAATTTAAAAACACAAGATGTAGACGGTAATATTGTATATATGGATAGCTTTTTAGATATACAACCATATTATATGAAAATCCATGATATAAATAACAAAAATAGTAGTGATGTTGAAGAAGATATTATGGGAAAATGAGAAAAGGTAGCAATGTTAAGCTACCTTTTTATATTATTATAAGTTAGCAAGTGGATTACTATCAACTGCATTTCTAACTTGTAAATTATCTACATGAGTATAAATTTCAGTAGTGGATATACTTTCATGACCTAATAATTCTTGTAATGCTCTAATATCAACATTTCCATATTGATACATTAAAGTTGCAGCTGTATGCCTTAACTTATGAACAGAATATTTTGCAGTATCGAATCCAGCAGCTTTTAATTCTTTATCAACTATATATTGAACTGTACGCCTACTAATTCTTTCTCTACGTTCACTTAAAAATAGAGCCTTTTGCGAATTAAGTTTATCAACTTTTACTCCTTCTTTTGGTCTTACTTCTAAATATTCACTAACAGCTTTTAGACATGCTTTATTTAAGTATATTGTTCTTTCTTTATTACCTTTACCAATAACATTAAGTTTAGCTTCACTAAAATCTATATCTTTAATATTAATTCCAACTAATTCAGATAAACGAAGACCACAATTTAGAAATAATGTTATAATGGCATAATCTCTTTGGTAATTACGATTATCTTCATTTGAAGTTATTTCTAATAATTTTTTACTTTGTTCTAAATTTAGATATTTTGGTAATCTTTTATCTGATTTTGGTGTTTCTAGATTTTGTGCTGGGTTTATTTCTATCAAATTTGCTTTTTGACTTAAATAATTAAAAAATACTCTAATAGTTGAGGCTTTCCTAGCGCGAGTAGCAGATTTGCTTCTTAATTCAATTGCCATATAACTTAAAAATGAATGAATATCATCTAATGTGATTTTTTTAATTGTATCAATTGATATATCTTTAATTTGAATTTTTGAAAAATCTACTTCTTTGGTTAGGTGAAAATGTATTTTTATAAATCTTAAAAACATCATTAAGTCATAATTATATTCTTTAATACTATTTGGCGATTTATTTAATATTGTAGCACTATAATCTAGAAAAGAGTTAACATACTCTGGGTTTTCTTCTCTACTTATCATATGTTTTTCACTCTCCTTACTTTTTCTTTTTGTTAACATATTTATTATATATCAAGAAATAACTAATTGGAATAGTTTTATATATATTTTGTGCAAAGTTTTAAAGAATATTCTAACAATTGCAAATTTATATCTGAATATGATATACTAATGTAAATTGATAATAAGGATAGTGATGAATTTTGTTTAACAGAAAAGATAATGAAGATGAAGTTCCAAAAGCTATAAAAAATCTAAAAAAGGAAAGATTAAAACAAGAAAAACTAAATAACAGAAAGAGTAAAAAAAATAAAAATAAAAAATTATCCAAAAAAGAAAAGAAAAAGAAAATTAAGAAAATAATTATTATATCAATTGTTGTTTTAATTTTAGTTATTGGAATATTTTTAGGTATATCAGCTTTCCAATGGAAAGGGCTAATGACTGATATGTTTGAAAATGAAAATTCTATTGTAATAGATTCTGATGGCAAGACTATTGCAACATTAGGTAGTGAAAGAAAAAATATTAAAGTAGACATAGAAAATATACCAAAAAATTTACAAAATGCATATGTTTCGATAGAAGATGAGAGATTTTACAAACACCATGGTGTAGATATAAAAAGAACTGCATCTGCAATATTTTCATATGTAATTCATGCTGGTTCATCTTCTTATGGTGGAAGTACTATTACTCAGCAATTAGTTAAAAATTTAACAGGTGATAATACAGATTCTATTTTTCGTAAGGTAAAAGAATGGTGGAAGGCATTTTTATTAGAATGTTACTTTGATAAATCTGATATTTTGGAAACATATTTGAATGTTATATATGTAGGCCCTAATATTTATGGAGTTGAAGCAGGAGCAAAATATTATTTTAATAAAACTGTAAATGATTTATCACTTGCAGAATGTGCCTTTTTAGCTGGAATTAATAATTCACCTAATTCATATAATCCTTTTGGAGATGCTGATAATACAGAAAAAATTAAAAAACGAACAAAGACAGTTTTAGCTAAGATGTTAGAATTAGAATATATTTCTCAAAGCGAATATGATAAATCGGTTCAAGAGGTTGAAAATGGATTGAATTTTAAAAATGGTGAAGTAGAAAGTGCAAGTGGAGTATATTCATATCATACAGATGCTTTAATTAATGAAGTAATAGCTGATATATCTGATAAGAAAAATATAACAGAAGATTTTGCTGTTAATTATATTTATATGGCAGGATTAACAATAAATAGTACACAAAATTCTAGCATACAAACAGCAACAGAAAATGAGTGTGAAAAGAAAAAATATAGTGTTGCATCTAAACAGGGAGGAGAACCTTCACAAGCGGCAATGGTTATTATTGACCATAAAACAGGAGAAGTATTAGCATGTGTTGGAGGCTTAGGAGAAAAAACTGATGCAAGAGGATTTAATAGAGCAACTCAAAGTACAAGACAAACAGGTTCTTCTATTAAACCATTAGCAGTATTAGCACCAGGTATTGATAAAAAGACTTTTACAGCCTCTACAATATATCCTGACGTTGAAACAACATTTGCAGATGGGTATGCACCTAAAAATTATAGTGGATACTTAGGAGAAGCAACAGTAAGAAGAGTTTTAGAATCTTCACAAAACATACCTTTTGTTGAAATGATGGAAGAAATTAAACCAAAGAATTCTATTAAATATTTAGAAAAAATGGGAGTTACAACTTTAACTGAAAAAGATGAAAGTTTAGCATTAGCACTAGGTGGCTTAGACAAAGGAATAAGTCCGTTAGAAATGGCAGGAGCATATGCTACAATTGCAAATGATGGTGTATATATTGAGCCAACATTTTATTCTAGCATAACAAATAGTTCAGGCAAAGTTATATTAAAAACAAATCCAAAGAAAAAAAGAGTATTTTCAGAACAAGTAGCATATATCTTAAAAGAATTATTAATATCACCAGTTAAGGGTCAATATGGTACTGCAAGATATTGTTCAATTACAGGTATAGATGTAGCTGCAAAAACAGGAACAACAGATGACAATTTTGATAGATGGCTATGTGGATTTACTCCTTATTACACAGCTGTTACATGGTTTGGATATGACCAAAATGAAACAATATTCTTTAATAAACAAAATCCAGCAGGTCTTATTTGGTCTAATGTAATGAAAACCATACATAATGGATTGGATGATGCACAATTTGAAAAGCCAAGTTGGATAGAAACAAAAACAATTTGTGCAGATACAGGTTGTGTTGCAAATACAGGATGTACAAATACATATACAGAATATTTCCTATTTGGAACAGCACCAAAAGAATGTGTAAAACATCAAGGAAGTAAGATTAAAGATAGCGGAAATAGTACTAATAATAATTATGAAGCACCAATAGAACCAAATGAAAATATTTATGAAGAAACAGATGCAAATTATTCTATGTTTGAAAATACAAATAGTAATCAAACAAATACTACTTCTACAAATAGTAGTTCATCACAAAATACAAGTAGAACTAATACAACAAATACAAGTAGGGACAATACTTCATCTACTTTAAATACAAGTGGTAATAGAATAAATACAACAAATACTGCTAGACCTTCTACTAATAGTTCTAATACAAGTAATTCGGCAATGGATACTGATAGTGGTACAAATACTTCGAATTCTACGGTGGGGAATAGTAGTAGTTCAGGAACTAATGTGACGGAATAGAATGTTCAATTATTGAATAGGCCGTTCGAGAGGTTATATATAAAAATATTTTTAGCAAAAACATAGCTGGGGTCTTCCTACGGGTCTTTGCTAAAATATTTTTATATATAACCTCTCGAACTACTCTACATTTTGAACTAATATATATTTTTAATTACTTTTTATTTTGAATTAATTTATATTTTTGAGTTTTAGTTTTTTTTATAAATGTTACATTGTTGTAATAAATGATGAAATTTGTTTGTTTTTATTGAACATTGGGATTTATTTTGATAGAATAAGGCTATATAGTATTAGGTTAGGAGTTTTTTATGAAAAAGATATTGTTTTCAGCGTATAATTTAGATTTAGGTGGAATTGAGAAGGCTTTAATTACATTGTTGAATTTTTTGGCGGAAAAAGGATATAATATAACTTTGGTTTTGGAGAAAAAGGAAGGAGTTTTTTTAAGTAAGATTTCTGAGAAGATAAAGATTGTTGAATATAGTGTAAGTAATGATAAAAACCTTATTAAGAGAAAGTTTGTGAATTTTTTGGCTCAAATTAAGTTTAAGCTAAAATATAATAATAAATTTGATTTTTCAGCAAGTTTTGCAACTTATTCAATACCAGGAAGTTTTGTTGCGAGAACAGCTTCGAAGAATAGTGCATTATGGGGACATGCTGATTATTTAACTTTGTTTAATAATAATAAGGAGGAAATGAAAGACTTTTTTGTAAAGAGGAAATATAATGAATTTGAGCATATTGTTTTTGTTTCAGAAGAAGGTAAGAATAGCTTTTTAGCTCTATTTCCTGAAATGGAAAGTAAAACTGTTGTATGTAATAATCTAATAAATGCAGAAGAAATAATAAAAAGAGCAAATGAGAATGTAACAGATTTAGAGAAAGAGCCTATACCTACATTTGTAAATATTGGTAGACATGATGAAAAACAAAAAAAATTGTCTAGGATTATAGAAGCAACAAGTAGGCTAAAAGCTGAGAATGAAAAATTGAGAGTTATTTTAGTAGGTGATGGTAAAGATACTAAAATGTATAAAGAAATGGTTAAAAAATATAATTTAGAAGATTATATAATATTTCTAGGTAGAAAGGAAAATCCATATCCATATTTTAATTTAAGTGATTGTGTGATATTGTCTTCTGATTATGAAGGATATCCTGTTGTATATCTAGAAAGTTTTGTGTTGAATAAACCAATAATAACAACAAAACTTTCAGATTATGAGCAAGTGGAGGGGAGAGGCATTGTAGTTGAAAAAAATGTTGATTCTATATACAATGCAATGAAAAACTTTATAGAAAATGGATATGTTCTAACTAATAAATTTGACTATAAAAAATATAATGAAGATATTATTGGTAAGATAGAAAATTTGATTAATAATACAAAGTAATGTAAATGATAACTTAAAAAAATATAAAATCATAAAAGTTCTAAAATAAGAGGAGTAGCTAAATGAAAAAGTTAAGTATAATAGTTCCTGTATATAATACAGAAAAATATTTAAAAAAATGTTTTGAAAGTATTATTTCACAAAAGAGTAAAGATATTGAAGCTGTTATAATAAATGATGGGAGTACAGATAATTCAGAATCAATAATAGAAGAATATATAGAAAAATACCCTGAAATTTTTACATATTATAAAAAAGAAAATTCAGGAGTAGCAGATACTAGGAATTATGGAATAGAAAAAGCAAATGCAAAATATATAATGTTTTTAGATTCAGATGATTATATAGATGCAAAATTATATGAAAACATAGAAAAATATATTGATGAAGATATAGATTTAATAAAATATAAATTACAAAGAGTTGATGAAAATGGCAAATTATTAGAAATAACAGAAGGAGCAACTTTTGAAAAAACAAGTGGGCAGGATGGATTTAATAGATTATATGATAATGATAAATTGCTTGATTCACCATGTGTTTATATAGTAAAAAAAGTTCTTTTTACAAAAAACAATTTGAAATTTATGCTAGGAACAGAACATGAAGATTTTGGTTTAATTCCATTTGTAATGGTAAATGCTGATTCAATGGTTTCTATAAATTTTTATGGATATTATTATGTACAAAGTTCAGGAAGTATTACAAGAAATGAAGACTATAAAAAGACTATAAAAAAAGCTTATGATGCCTTAAAACATTATGATAATGCTGTTGAATTAGTAGACAAGTTAGATATTTCAAGGCTGACAAAAGAAAATGTAAAAATTTATTATACTAATGCGATAATTTTAAAAGCAAATGAATTAAAACAAGAAGACCAAGAAAAATATATTAAAGAATTAAAAACAAGAAAAGTACAAAAAAATATAAAAGCTAGAAATCTAAAACAATTAATAAAAAGAATTTTATTATCAATTAACATAAAATCATATTTAAAAATGAAATAAAAGTTATAGGTAAACTTAAACCTAAATAAAAACAAGGAGAATACGGTATAATAAAAGATGAAAAAAGTTAGCATAATTGTTCCATTTTATAATGTAGAAAATTACATAGATAAATGTTTAAATTCATTAGTAAACCAAACATTAGAAGATATAGAAATAATACTAGTAAATGATGGTAGCAAAGATAACTCAGAAAAAATAGCAAAAAAATATTATGAAAAATATCATGACAAAATAATATATCTTGAAAAGCAAAACGGAGGATTATCAGACGCAAGAAATTATGCTTTTCCATACATAAATGGTGAATATGTAGCATTTTTGGACTCAGATGACTATATAGAAAAAGATATGTATGAAAAAATGTATAATAAAGCAATAGAAGAAAAAGCAGATTTAGTAGAATGTAATTTTTGGTGGGAATATCCAAATGAGCAATTAGAAAGTAAAGGAAGAATATACAAAGATAAAAAAGATATATTATTAAATGCTCGTGTTGTTGCATGGAATAAATTAATAAAAAAAGACTTAATAGAAAATAGTAAAATAAAATTCCCTGTTGGACTTAGATATGAAGATGTTGAATTTTTCTATAAAATAATACCACACATAAAAAAATTAACAATAGTTGAAGAACCATTTATACATTATGTGCAAAGAGATAATTCAATATCAAATTCTCAAAATACTAGGACAAAAGAAATTATAGATGTTTTAGACAATGTAATAAAATATTATAAAGAGAAAAATATATATAATGAATATAAAGAAGAATTAGAATATAATTATGCAAGATATATATTGTGTAGTTCTATGCTTAGAATGATTATGATAGAAGATAAAAAAACTAGAAATGAAACTATAAAATTTGCATGGAACAGTCTAAATGAAAAATTTCCTGAATGGAAAAAGAATAAGTACTTAAAAGAAAATGGTTTAAAAAACAAATATATGAGAAGTGTAAATAATTTCACACTTAAAATATACAAATTTATGGGTCGAATAAAATTTATAAGAAAACAATTACAGCGAAAATTTGTATAATGCAGAATAATTAATTTCATATGACAAAAGGAGTTTTTAGTAAATGAAAAAAATAATATTTGGTATAACAAGTCTTACAATAGGTGGAGCAGAAAAGGTCTTAGTAGATTTAGCAAATAAATTAAGTGAAAAATTTGACATTACAATATTTACAATATATGCAAAAGGAGAATTTGAAAAAAACTTAAATAACAATATAAAATTAAAGACTATATACAATTATCAATTCAAAGATATGAGTAAATTAAAAAAGCAAATAACAGCCTTAAAAATATTATTATTTAAGAAACATTATTACAAAAAATATATAAAAGGAGACTATGATATAGAAATAGCATTTCTAGAAGGACCTATTACAAGATTATTTAGTGTTAAAAATAAAAATACAAGAAAAATAGCATGGATTCATAATGACATAACACAAGTATATGGAAAAAATATAAAAGCAAAAATAAAAATGTCAATCGACAAGAAAATATATGAAAAATACAGAACCCTTATCTTTGTAAGCAAAGACAATAGAGACAAATTCATGGAAAAATATAAAGACATACGAGATAAAAACTTGCAACCATTACAAAAAAGAGTAATATATAACTATATAAATCCGGAAAACATAATAGAAAAAGCAGAAGAAAAAATAGATTTTGAATTTGACAATAATTGCACTAATTTTCTAACAGTTGCAAGACTAGTTCCTCAAAAGGGAATTGACAGATTAATAGAAATACACCAAAAACTCATAAAACAAGGGCTAGAACACAAGTTTTATGTAATAGGAGATGGACCAGAAAAGCAAAAATTAGAAAATAGAATTAATGAATTAAATATAGAAAAAACATTTATTTTATTAGGAAAAAAAGAAAATCCATATCCATATATGAAAAAAGCAGATATATTTTGCTTATTATCAAGATTTGAAGGATATGGAATGGTATTAGAAGAAGCAAAAATTTTAGGAAAACCCATCTTAATAACAGATACAGCAGCACGCGAAGCAGTAGAAAAATATAAAAATTCAAAAATTGTCAAAAACACTGATGAAGGCATATATGCAGAGATGAAAGATATAATTAAGAAAAATATAAAGAACTTTACAAGTGAAATAGATAATGAATATGATAATAATAAAATAATTGATAAATTAGAGAAATTATTAAATGAATAGGGGATAGAAATGAAAAATAATAAAAAATTAAAAATAGCATTATCAATTCTATTTATAATTATATTAATTTTTAATATAATTTTACCCTCTACTGTCTTAGCTCAAAATATAAAAGAAAATATAACACAAGAATATTTACCTGAAAAAGAAGAAACAAATAAAATAGAAAATGACAAAGGTGTTGAAATTCCAGAAAATACAGATGAGGAATTAAACAATGAAGAAGATAAAAATGTAAGTGATAATGAAGAAAATAACACAGAAGAACAAGAAAATGATTCTATAAATACTAAATTAGATAATAATAATAATTTAGAAGCTCAAAATCAAAAAGAAAAAACAGAATTAGTAGAAGAAAATTTACGGAACAAAGACTGTTGATTTTTCAACAAATAAAATATTAAATGAAGGAATATATGAAATACATTCAGCTTTAAATGATAATCAATTAATTGAACATTGTTTTATGAATAGTAATGATTCTAATTATTTAGATTCTAATTCTGATTTAAGAAATGTAGCAAGAGCAGATGCGAGAGGTATTGTTAAATATTTTGGATTGAAATGATAACAGACAAACACAGGTACTAAAATAAAATTAGTACCTGTGTTTGCTAGTGTCTAATTATTTTTTTGAGAGGCAAAATTGTATAATTCTTTATAGCCTCCTCTAACAAGCATTTCAGAATGAAATTTGCAAAAAGCAAATTCATCTGGTGTAAAGCCTTTGTCACCGGCTAATGAAACTACCCGACTATTTTTTAAATCAACTTTAACAATTTTACCAGTTTCTTTGTCCTCGAAGTCAATGCTTCTAATTACAAAATTATTAGACATATAGTACCTCACTTTCTTTTGTGCCAGTTGGCATTTAAAATAAATTGAAAAGTTACATAATATTATTATAGCACATTTTATTTAAAAAAGTCAAAAATTGTTAGAGATAGGGAAGAAGTTAAAAACAGATTAAATAAGATATTTAACCTGTTGAGGCAAAAGAACTAGCTTAAACTATTTCTTTTTTTCTTACTATTTTATCATATACATCCATTTCCCATTTCATTTTCTGTATTTTCATTTTTGTTGCGAATGTCCACATATTAGCAAGTAGTATGCTTATTGGTACACTTATGATTAATGTTAATATTCCTGTTGATAGTCCTATTATTATTCCTAATCCAACTATTACCACATAAATTAATGTATTCATATTTTCTAATGTTTTTATATATTTGTAATATGTATCTTTTTCAAATAACATTTTTTTCACCCCCTTAATTTTTATTCTATCATTATTTTAATTTTTCGTTTGTCGAAATGTGTCGGATATATAAAATTTGGCTTGTTAACATAAATATGTTATAACTTTTATCTAATAGGGAGGTGTTTTTTTGAAAGAGTATGGTATTTATATTCGCCAAGGTAATTGTATTAAATGTAGAGAAGTTGGCGAGTGGAAGACTTATTCAAAAGAAGACGAAAATAAAATTGAAGATAATAAAATTATTTATTTTAAAGATTTAAAAAAACAGTTGACAAAATAATTTTATTATTATATAAACAGACTTATAAATAGTTTAATTATATTATTACTAGGAAGTATATAGGGTACTTCTTAAATCTATAAATATATAACATTGCACAAAATCAAAGTTTTGTGCAAATAGAGGTAGGAGAAAAATATAAAACAGTCCTAAACCTATACTTTTACTAATTCAAGGCTTTTAGCTGTTTCATACATATTTAAGACATTTTTTTATTTTGTTCGTATAACTTGCTATCTAATATATTTTTATCTGTTATTTTAATTTGTATTTATAAAATTTTATTTCATTATATAAATTGTTACTTTATAATATTAAAATTTTTCAAAAATCTCCAAAATGCCTATTTCTCTATATTTGCCGTATTTTACAGACAACAAACTATATACCAAAAAAATAAAAACGGCTTAAAATCGATTCTCGTGCGTCGCTTTTTTAGCAATTTTTAGGTGTTTTTTGAAAGTATTAATCTTTAGCCATTTTTAAGTATTTTTACATGTTATACATATATCAGTTATAATATTTTATATAATCTAGATATATAACTTGTTGAGTTTATAATTAAAATGTCTTAAAAACGATTTTAAAGCTTAATAAATTATAATTATATTAATATAATCTAATTAGCTTTTTATGAAAGATTTTTTATTATTAAATTTATTTTATTATATTATAATGTATATTAATTTCAATTCAGATTAACTTATAATCAACTTATTAAATTAAAATGTTCGTTTATTAAATTTTTATATTTGTTATAAAAATTTAACAATTTAAACATTGCACAAAATTTTTAAATTTAATTTATTATAATAATTTTTGTTTTTTAATTAATTTATTTCTAATTTGATTTTATATTATTTATTCCTTTAGAATATTCTGACTAAAGATTTTTTACAATTTTGTCTATTTTTAGTTACTATATATCATTAGTGTAAATTTTATTTATAATTATTTTATTGTTTAAATTAGGAACTCCCCCTCTTCCCTTCTTTTGCTTCTATTTAGATAAAAAATAGAGAATATTATTTATTTAATATTCTCCGTATAAATTGTAATTTATAGGGCTAGTAATTAAATATCTAGCCCTATATTTCATTGTTTATCATTTTTATTTTTTAGTAAATAAATTGCTAAACAACTCATTCCTATTCCTAACATAGTAATAGCATTATTCATATCAATTTGTTTTAATATAGAAGTAACTATTATGCAAATTCCCATTGCTAATCCGATGCCAATCAATACTATATTAACAATTTCATCAATTTTATTATTTTCTTTTTTAGGTTGAGCATTTAATAAGTCCTCTACTGTTGTACCTAAAATTTCTGCTAATTTTGGAATAGAATTAACATCAGGGCAAGATAAGTTTCTTTCCCATTTTGACACAGCTTTATCTGTTACATTCATTTTTTCTGCTAAATCATTTTGTGTCATTCCTTTTTCTTTTCTTAAAGAACTAATCATCTCTCCTATACTTTTACTTGACATATAAATCCCTCCTTTGTTAATTCTATTGTAATATTACTTTTTTACAAACTCAACCGACAGTTAGTTTACTTTAATAAACCTTTAGTTTAGTTTTAGTTCATTACATAACTTACTATTTTACTATTAAAAAATTTATGTTAATTTTCAGATAAAAGTTTTATTAATCTAGTATTCTTGTATAATCTTTCTCTACCTACTTTTTCAGATTCTAAAAGTCCTACTTCTTCTAACTGATTTAAATATGAAGATGCAGTAAGCCTAGTAACATTACATGCTTTTTCTATATATGATATTTTTGTATAAACTTCATAAAATAAACTTTCTAATAATTCTTTTGAATATATTTTAGATAATCTACTTCTAAATTCTTCTTTGTAATTTTTCATTTCATTTTGAATCTTTTCAATTAATGTTATTGTTTCTTTAGATGTAATTTCAATACCTTTTAAAATATATAAAATCCAATCTTCAAAATTATTATTATCTCTAACTTCATTAAATAATTTATAATATTCTTGTTTTGTTTTATTGATATATTTACTCAAGTATAAAATTGGGCTATCAATTAGATTATTTAATACAAGATATAGAATATTTAATATTCTTCCAGTTCTTCCATTTCCATCATAAAAAGGATGAATACTTTCGAATTGATAATGTATTAAACAAACTTTTATTAATGGATCTATGCCATCTTCATTATTATTTATAAACTCCTCTAAATTTTTTAAATAACCTGTTATTTCTTGTTCACTTTGAGGTGAAGTATATATAGTTTCTCCAGTAATCGAATTTTTTAATTCTGTGCCTGGTAATTTTCTAATTCCAGCATTATTATGTTCAATAGTTCCTTGAATTTTAATAATAGTATTTGTATTTATATAACCATCATTTTTTATTTGTTCATAACCAAGCCAGATAGCATTTCTATAATCTACAACTTCTTTTGCATTTTCTTCTTTATATCCACTTTCTGTTAGTACTTTATAAATATCATCATGAGTTGTAACAATATTTTCAATAGCACTACTATCTTTGGCTTCATTAATAGTTACAGCATTTATTAAAATATGCATGTTTGGAATTGTATTCGCATAACCTTTCAATTCTGCTAATGCTCTTGATGATAAAGTTAATTGTTCTAAAATTTTATTTGTTTTTAAATTAACATTTTTGTATGGCAACATTTCTAAATTCATATTTTTACCTCCATATGTATAAAATATCACATTTTTTATACATTTTCAATAAATATGTATAAAAAATCAAAAAAATTATACATGTTTTTAAAATATGTATAATTTTTAGCTTGTTATTATTTCATAAGTTAATCACATTTCACGTTTTTTATACCGCTTTTCAGATAAACATTCACGTTTTTTATATATTTATATATATAAGGTTCCGATTATCAAAGTTTTGTGCAATAAGAAATAGGAGAAAAATATAAAATAGTCATAAATCTATACTTCTGTTATTTCAAGGCTTTTAACTGTAATTATTTTACTTAATATATTTTTAAATTTATATCTATAATTTTTTCTTATTATATATTTTTTATTTTTATATATTAAATTATATGAAAATTTTTCAAAAATCTCCAAAGTGCCTATTTCTCTATATTTGCCTTATTTTACAGACAATAAACTTTAAATTATTTCAAACTGTTCAAATGTTCGTTTTTGAAATTTTAATATTCGCTATAAAAATTTTATAATTTAAACATTGCACAAAATTTTTAAATTTAATTTATTATAATAATTTTTTGTTTTTTAATTAATTTATTTTTAATTTACTATTTTAATTTGATTTTATATTATTTATTCCATTAAAATATTTTTTTCTAAAAATTGTTTTAGAATTCTGTTTATTTTTAATTAATATATATTAGTGTAATTTTTATTTATAATTATTTTATTGTTTTAGAAAATAGGTACTCACCCTCTTCCCTTCTTCTTACTTCTGCTTTGATAAAAAATAGAGAATATTAGTATTTTAATATTTTCCGTATAAATTGTAATTTGTAGGGATGATTATATAATAATATAATAATAAATTACAGGTAGTTTTTGAGCTACCTGTATACAATTATCTCTCATAATCATCCATATCTTTTTGACTTTTAAAATTTGTTCTTATAATGTAATTTAAATCTTCTATTGCTTTATCTATATTCATCATTCCATTTCCAATAGGATAATAAACAGGATATACGTTATAATTCTTTCCTGCAATATTTCTTGGAAAACTTTGCTTCCTGCATTGTGATACTGATATATTTTTATTTAATAAAATAGAGCTAACTTGGTTTCCAAGAGTTATAATTATCTTAGGATTAATTATTTCAATTTCCTTGCATAATAAATCAAGATATTGGCTGTAAACTGAATTTGGTAATACTCTTGCATCAACTTGAGTACATTTTCCAAGATTAGTTATGAAATATTTATGTTGTTCTACATCATCATATACTAAGTTAGCAAAGTTTTCATCCCATTCCTGTGGTTTTCTTTTTTGAATTTCTTCATATATTCTTTCGTCAAGTAATCCAATTCTATAAAATAATTTCCATATATTTTTAGTTCCTATCCATGGGGATCTTCTACCTTTCCAATTAGGGCTAGATGCAATATTCCTTCCAGTTGGATTCATAAACACAAAACAAATATCTGGATTATTTGTACACCCACCATTATATATAGATGTTAATTCTTTAGCTCCATATTCTTGTTGTAATTTATCATATTCTGGATTCAAATCACTTATTTTCATTCTTTAACCACCTTTTTTAATTCTTCCAATACTACTTTTTCTAATTCATTATAATCTCTACAAATCTTAGTAGCTGATTGTTCTAGCATTAAATTCACTCCCATGTGTTGACCACCATCTACATAATAATCAACTTGATGTGTTTCATAAGCTATAATTATTTTATTATAATAATAAGCTATTCCTTGTAGAATAGAACTCCCAAAATTAGGTTCATTTTCGTCATAATTAATGACTAAAATTTTAGAACTAATTAATTTTTCTAATTCTTTTACTGCATTAAAATCAGAAGAATATCTATCACTTTGAATACATTTATAATTTTGTTCATTTAGTTTGTTCTCTAAGTTATTAACTATTTTCTTATTCCATTCATATTTCATTCCCGAAAAATCAATAAAAACATCATTTTCAAATTCACTAAAAAACTTATTTCTATTTTGATAGTTTTTAAGTGTTTCCTTTATTTTACTTTTTACATATTCTTTAAATGCTTTTATATTATAATCTAACTCATCAACATATGAAAGACCATTATTATTTATATATTCATATTTAAATATATTTACATTGTCTTTGCAAATAGGGTCATATTGAAATTTTTGAAAATTACCTATTTTAGAATTTATAAAGTCCGTAGAAAATAGAATAATCGGTATTCTTTTAGCTATACAATATCCTACTTCAAATCCTATTCCAGCATCTAATGATAATCCATCAACAATGCCTACTAATACATCTATATTTTTTAAAGAATTTATATCAGCATCAAAAATATTCTTACTCACATTTCCATCCATTGATACTTTTTTATTACTTTCTTTAAAAGGCAAAAATATATGGAAATTATCTACTTTTAATTCCTTTATGACATTTTCCGTTATTTCATACATCATATAAGATATTCTTCTATCAAAAAAACTAAATAACTTGGTCGCTATATAAATATTCATATGATACTCCTTAATACCTATTTATTATCACTTTTATCATCATACTCTTTAACTCTTGTATTTACACCATTAATTATTTTATACTCTCTATGTTTATTCTTATTAACTTTTTTTAATATTTCAGATTCTAAATCAACATTAAGTATTTCGGATAAACCTAAAAGGTAAATAGTAACATCAGCCAGTTCTTCGCCTAAATCATCCTTGTTTTTTCTCCACGCTTCATAGGCTTCTGCCATTTCTCCATAAGTCAGACAGAATTCCTTGTTTATGTCAGTTACATTAAAACCTTTATCAAGTTTATTTTGATATATTTCTTCTTGGATTTTTTTTAAATCTACCATCAATTATCTCTCCATTTCTTCTTCTCTTTCATTTAATCTATGATTAATTCTTGTTGCAATTTGTTTAAAAATATTGTCAATACTATTATTACCATCTATTTTT
This sequence comes from uncultured Clostridia bacterium, assembly GCA_944387495.1. GTDB lineage: Bacteria > Bacillota > Clostridia > TANB77 > CAG-508 > CAG-269. The sequence continues at coordinate 44,901 of CALXFD010000015.1, forward strand.
TGTAAAGAATATTCATCCAATATGCTCATATATGCTTTTCTTACTCTATCTAAATGTTCATAAGAATATAGTATATTAAATTTTTGATCTGTATTTCTCTCAATCGAAGTTTTAGGTGTAATATCAATGTAAAATCCTAAATCATGTCTTGGAAAATTTTTATTTACACTTTTCACCCAATCCTTATCTACTCCATCTGCCATTCTATATGCAATAGCAGAAGGTACATATCTGTCAAAAATCACTATATCATCTTTGTTGACTTGTCCTAACCCATCTAATAATAATCTCCTATCAGCTGCAAAAAGATATGTTTTTAATTCTGGTGTTAGTTTTCCTTCCTTTGAAAGTTGTTTTATTTGCTCTCCTATTGGGGTACTCAATTCTTTTGCTAAAGTTGCATTTTTCCCTTGTATCTTATAATATTGCATTAACATTTTTGCAATAGTTGTTTTTCCTGTGTTATCTAGTCCTTCTAAAATTACTAGCATAACATCATTACTCCTTTCAATTTTTTCATTACCATTATATTACATTTTCCCTTATTTGTCTACACTTTTAGAATTTTTAAGTAATATACTTTCTATGTGAATTTTTAACATTATTTTGATTAACCATTGCATATTCCATTGTTGTATCTATTTTAATATGTCCTAATAATTTTTGTACTTGTTCTATTGGCATACCTTTGTCTATTGCCATTGTAGCCATTGTTCTTCTAAATTTATGTGGATGTACTTTATTTATATTTGCTTCTTTTCCTAAATTTCTGATAATAATTTCAATTCCCGATATTCCTAATCTATTATATGGTTTTATTAATGATACGAATAATGCTTCATTATCATCTGTTCTAGTCTCCAAATATTTTTCTATGTACATTTTACTTTTGGCACTAAAATATACTTCTCTTTCAGTATTTCCTTTTCCTAAAACTACACAGCTTCTTTCTTGAAAGTCCATATCAGAAATATTTAATTTAGTTAGTTCTCCTACTCTCATACCAGTAGATATTAATAGTTCTAATCTTGCTAAATCTCTTACATTTGAACAAGTATCTCTTAATTTTTCTAAATTTTCATCTGTTAAAGTTTCTTTAACTCTTTTCGTGGTTTTTACTTTGTGTATTCTTCTAACAGGACTTTTTACAATATAATCTTCATTTTCTAGCCAAGCAAAGAAACTTGATAATGTTCTTCTAATATTGTCTATCGTTACCATTCCTGCCTTGGAATTATTTTTATAATCAGATAGATAATCTCTTAATATTTCAGTAGTAATTTCTTCAATTGGTAATTTTACTTTTTCTAACATTTTAGTTATATTGTCCTTGTAGTAATTTAAAGTTCTGTTTGAACAGCCTTCAATTTCTTTTGAAGATATAAATTTATTTAATAGTTCTTCGTTATTGTGTTGTATTTCTTCTCTTTGGTTCTGCTCTAATATTTCTATTTGGTAATTTAAACATATTTCTGTTAGTATTTCTTTTAACATTTTTCTTTGGTTATTGTCTAAAAAGTTTTCAGTCTTATCAATTACTTTTTCTACAAATAACTCTCTCAAATAAATTACCTCCTTACACTTTAAAATATCGCAATATAGAACTACAACTATATTATACAACATTTTGCGTGTTTTACATAATTAATTAAGACTTATGAGGAATTCCACCTTATTTTTATTAAAAATGAGCATATCAAAAATAATATACTCATTCTAAATCCTATATTTATTTACTCATTTTATTTAAAATTAAAATTTGCAATCCGCGAGACAAATTACTATCTTTTGTTAGCATTATATAATAAAGAGTAGATAATTTCAACTTTATTACCTACTTTACTTATTGTAATTTGTTATTTACTTAAAATTTTGAATTTTTTATATTCTGCTTTAACATTTTCTTTAACTATTCCAAGAAGT